>CACYEE010000018.1 GCA_902773415.1 uncultured Actinomyces sp. | reverse complement strand
GGCGATGAGAAGCAGGAAGAGCGCGGTGAGCCCGGGCAGGATCCATTCGGCGACGCCGAAGGCGATGCCGAGGCCGGTTGCGAAGACGGCGACGGCAATGGCGACGTACCCGGAGACGGTGATGTGCTGGTCGAGCCAGTTGCGCAGGGCGGCCCGGCGTTCGGCGAGGATGCGGGCAGTTCCGGCGCGGGCGACGGTGAACCGGGCGCGGGCGCGCGAAAGGCGCGACCCTTTCGGGGCCGCGACGGTGATTTTCTCGTTTCGGGCGGAGGCGCCGCCGATCCGTGCCGCGTCGGTCTGGGAGACCGGGGCCTCCGGGGAGCCTGCCTGGCCCGGAGCCTGCGCTGCGGCGGGTGCTGTCGGGTCCTGGGGCACTACTGCACGACCGTTCTCTTCTCGGGAGGCGCGGTGTCGAGGAGGATCTGGCCGATGACGGATTCTGCGGTGACGCCGTCGAATTCGGCTTCCGCGTCGAGGATGAGGCGGTGGGCGAGCACGGGAATGGCGAGCTCCTTCACATCGTCGGGAATCACGTAGGCGCGTCCGTGGGCGAGGGCCCAGGTGCGAGTGGCGCCGGACAGGGAGAGCGCGCCACGGACGGAAGCGCCGAGCTGGGTTTGCGCGGCGGAACGGGTGGCTTCGATGATCCGCGTGATGTAGTCGACGATGGAGGGGGCGATGGCGACCTGGCGGGCCATGTCGATCATGGTCCGCACTTCGGCGGGGGAGAGGACGGGCTCGATGGTCCAGGTCGGCACGTTGCGGCCCTCGATGATCTGGCGGGTCGAGGCCGAATCGGGGTATCCGATGGAGGTTTTCATGAGGAAGCGGTCGAGCTGGGCTTCGGGCAGGCGGTAGGTTCCGGCCTGTTCGATCGGGTTCTGGGTGGCGACGACCATGAAGGGCTGGGGAATCTGCCATTCGACGCCGTCGACGGTCACATGGCTTTCTTCCATGACCTCCAGGAGGGCGGACTGCGTCTTGGGCGAGGCCCGGTTGATTTCGTCGGCGAGGACGATGTTGGCGAAAATCGGGCCGCGATGGAACTCGAATTCGCCGGTCTTCTGGTCGAAGACGTTGATGCCGGTGATGTCGCCGGGCAGGAGGTCGGGGGTGAACTGGATGCGGGAGGAGGCCCCTCCAAGCGTGCGGCTCATGGCGCGGGCGAGCGCGGTCTTGCCGGTTCCCGGGACGTCCTCAAGGAGCAGGTGGCCGTGCGTGAACAGGGTCGTGAAGGCGAGCTCGATGACATGGCGCTTGCCGACGATGGCCGTCTCGGCGGCGGCCACCATGCGGCTGAAGTTCGAGGCGAACCATGCTTCCTGGATGGGGGGAGTCGTCATGCTTCCTTCTTCCTGGTGTTCGGGGCGGGGGTGTCCGGGCGGCGATCGTCAGGGGGCGACGATACGAATTGTACGCACGAGTTGGATGTCCGTGATGCCTTCGAGCTGGTTTTTGAAATCGATGGTGAGTTTCGCAGCGTAGGAAGCGTTGGACGGGTCGAAGCGGTAGGTCTGCCAGGTGGCGACTCCGTCGCCGTTGCTTGCGAGGGGAATCTCGTAGGTGGCCTCGGGCGGGAAGGCTGAGTTTGCGGAGACTTCGAGCTTGACGGTGTAGTCGTCGGTGTTCTTCGGCAGGCGCCGCAGGCCGATGGCGGTGGGATTGACCCATTCGTAGTCGGTGGTGTTGTAGATGCTGAGGTCTTCGTCGTGGAAGAATCCGTGGTCGACGTTGACGGCGTAGCACGGCGATCCGCTTGCGGGGCCGATCTGGAAGGTGGATCCCGCCGGGTCGATGTACGTGGTGCCGCCTTCGGTGAAGATCCAGCGGACCGTCGCGGTGCAAGAACCCGAGGCGGGCTTGGCGATCGTCTCCGCGCGGAAGGTGATGCCGCCGATCTGGCGCTGGTCGTTGGAGAGCTGGTAGGTGCTGTCGGCTGCCTGATGGTCGAAGGAGTAGGTGACGCCGTTGGCATCGGCAGGGAAGGAGATGGGGCGGAGGTTCTGGTTGACCTCCATCGCTTCGGAGGCCCAGTCTCCGACCCGCTGGCCCTGGTACAACGTGTAGGCCTTGATGCCGACGACGTTCTCTTCGTTCTGGCGCAGCGCGGAGGCGGGGAAGGTGATGGACTGGGCGCCTTCGGAGGTTTGGGTGGCGCCGTACTGCTGGCCGTTGACGGTCCAGAACCATTCGATGCCGTCGCCGCCGCTGACAAGCGAGGGCACGGAGGCCTGGATGGCGCTTCCGGAAACCTGGGCGCTGAGCGCGCCGAGTTCGGGCTTGTTGAGGGAGTAGGCGCGGACGGTGTTGGAGACGGCCGTCTGGCTGACGCTCTGGTTGAGGGTGGCGGGCGGGCCGACGGAGACGCGCGCTTCGGCGTAGACGGGGACGGCGTTGCGCTGGCCGTATACGTTGACGGGAAGTTCGGCACTGCCTCCGGTGGGCATGTCCTTGACGGCTCGCCCGTTCATGTAGACGAGAATCTGGTCGGCTCCGGTGGCACCGGGCGTCACGGTGACGATTGCGGTGCCGACGGTGGTGCCGGGCCCGTCGAAGGTAATGGTCGGGGCGGCGGGGGAGGCGTAGGCGTACGTCGAGCCCCCGTCGCTTGCGTCGGAGGAGCCTTGCGCGTTCTGGGCGGTGGCGGAAATGCTGATCGCCTTGTAGTTCTGTAGCCCGGTGATTTCGCAGGAGCCTTGGGAGCAGTCCTTGGAACCGGAGCCGCCTTCGCCGGACCAGGACACGGTGAAGCCGGTGACGGCGGGCACGGAGGCCTGGGCGTTGTCGCGCACGGTGAGGCTGACGACGCCGTCGCCGACGGAGGCCACCGAGACCTGCGGGGGGTTCGGGCGCGCATTGTAGGCGATCGTGATGGGAATCGTTCCGGTGTTGTTCTGGGAGTCCTGTATCTGCACGCTTCCCGAATACTGGCCGCCTGCGGCTGCCGACTGGGCGGTGACGGTCACGGAGTTTCCGTTGATGGAAGCGTCGAATCCGGCGGGGAAACTTGCCGAGCCGGGCACGAGGGAGAGGTCGCCGTAGTGGGGCAGGGAGGCGTTGAGGGCGACGAGATCCTCGGTGGTCGCGCTTTGGGATTCGCCGGCGTTGATGGTAAGCGAGACGCCGGTGGCGTTGAGCTGCATGGGGGCGAGGGTGCCGACCTGGACGCTCATGCGCGCCTGGGGTTCGCCTGAGGAGAAGGAAGGGGAGACGATGGAGACGTCGAAGGTCGAGGTGGCGCCTTGCTGGGCGGTGTCGTCGGCCTGCATCGTCACGGTCGGGCCGTCGCATGCGATGGCCAGGCCTGTGGCTCCGGAAGCGGGGCCGCAGGCGAAGACGAGATCGTCGAGGTTCTTGTCGGGCCAGGTGACGGCATTTCTGAGGTCGTAGGTGGCGCTTTGGCCGGGGTCGACGACGGCGATCTGCTGGGATGCGATGGTTGCGGGGGCTTCGTCGAGGATGACCCGGATCGGGATGGAGAGCTGGGTGGCGGACTTGTCGTACCCGTCCCACTGGACTTCGATGTGGCAGGCGTCGGAGACGACGGTGCCGTCGTCGCCTGCGGAATAGGTCAGGCGGGTGCCGGAAGCGGTGCAGGAGGCGCCGCCGCGCGAACCGGAGGTCGAGGTCGCATTGACCTTGAGGCTGCGTCCGCCGAAGGGCCGGATGTCCTGGTCGAGGTCGATGGTGACGGATTCTCCCTGGTCGACCTCGTAGGTTTTGGACGGGTCGAGCAGTTCGGGCAGGATGTTTTCGAGCTGGGGAACCTTGACGAAGCCGTAGGTGGTCAGGTCTTCGCCGTCGGCGGTTCCGGTGGCGGAGAAGACGATGGTCTGGCGGTTTTCGGAGACGGAGCCGGAGAGGTTCGAGCCGGAGAGACTGACGCCTGCGGGGGTGCCGCGCAGCGCGGTCCTGAGGTCGCCGCCGCTCCAGACGGTCTTTTCGGCGAGGACGTCCGTGGTGAAGGATTCGCCGGAGATGTCGTTGGTGCCGATGAGGGTGTCGCGGACGATGGGGTAGATGGGGAGGGCCTGCTCGGTGGCGGTGACGATGATGATGCCTTCGGCTTTCGAGCCCGGATTGTCGCCGTTCGTGCCGTCCTCGCTGACGGAGGCGACGGTGTAGCGGTAGACGAGCTTTCCGGTGCCTTCGGGGGCGTCAAGGGTGACGACGTTGTTTTCCCCGATTTCGGCTTTCGGGAGGTCCTGGGTGCCTTGGGCGTTATCGCCGAAGCCGATGCCGGTGGGCTGGGCCTCGACCTTTTCGACGACGAGACGGTCGGTGCCGACGGCGTGGTCGTTGGAGGTGGGGTCGAGGGCGACGGTTCCCGAGCCGGGCTTGACCTCCACCTGGTCGTTGTAGGCGACAGGGGCTCGGTCGGAGTTTTCGAGGACGCCGACGCGGGCGTTTGCGGTCGAGGTCGAACCGTGGGAGTCTTGGATGGTGTAGGTGAATTCGATGGGGCCGGTGCCCGAGGTCGAGGTGACCATGATGCGGCCGTCGGACAGGAGCTGGGCGGAGCCGTTTTCGGCGGGCTGGGTGACGGAGGTGATGTACGTGTCGTCGCCGTCGGGGTCGATTCCGACGGCGGGGATGTCGACGATGGTGGAGTCTCCGGCGTCGACGCGGGCGTCGATCGTTTTCGCGGTCGGGGCCCTGTTGTCGCCGGGGGGAGTGACGTGGACGTTGACCTGGCCTTCGGTCTGCACGTCGGAGTGGCCGATGGCGTGGGCGCTGTAGAACAGCGTGTAGTAGCCAGGCTCGGCAGGGGCGAGGTAGCGCAGTTTCGTGTCGGAGGGGAAAGCGAAGCCGGTTTCGTTGTCGACGATGCGGCTCGGGTCGAGGGCGAGGGTCGTGCCGCCGGCGGCGATGTCGTTGGCGAGCACGGGAATGTCGATTTGCGCTCCGGCGCGCACGGTCACCTGATCGGTGATGGTGACGGGCTTGGTGGAGGTGGCTTCGTCGAGCTCGAAGACGGCCACCTGGCCTGGGGCGGTCTGTTCGCCGTCGGTGACGGTGTAGTTGACGATGCCGACGCGGCCGGGCTGGCCGGTCGGGGTCTGGCCGGATACGCGCAGTTCGGAGCCGCCGATCGCGGAGGCGGCAAGGGCGCCGGATTCGACGGGGGCGGTCTGGATGTCGGCGACCATGAGCAGCTTGCCGCTCGGGTTGGTGACGAGTTCGAGCGGGTCGATGGTGACGTCTTCGGAGGGGCGGATGAAGGCGGTGAGCGGCGGAGAAGAGAGGGTCGTGTTCGTCTTGTGGGAGTTGACGAGCACGGTTCCCGTGGCAGAGGAGGTGCCGGATTCGACCTTGTAGACGATGGGGTAGACGCCTTCGGCTGCCGGGGTGACGGTCAGGGACATTTCGTCGGTGTTGGTCTGGATGGAGATTTCGCTGCGGCGCGCCTCGTTTTCGATGGATGCGCTCGTGATTTCGGCGCGGGCGGTGCGCACGTCGCCCAGCGCGATGCCGGAGATGTGTTCGGACAGGTCGATGGTGGCGGTGGTTCCGGCGGGGACGGACCGGGAGAAGGAGCGGGCGAAGAGCGTCGGATTGTCCGAGACGGTGACGGTGAAGTTGTGGGAGGCGGTTCCGTCTCCGTGTCCGTCGGTGACGTTGACGGTGAGGGTGACGCGGCCAGGTTCCTGGTCGTCGTCGGCCCTGTAGGCGACGGTGCCGGTCGGGGTGAAGGCCGCGGTGCCGCTGGAGGCGGTCACGGAGGACACGTAGATGGGGTCGCCGTCGGGGTCGACCCAGCCGGCCAGTCCGTCGAAGCGGAGGGAGCCGCCGCGCGAAACCTGGAGGTGGCCGAGGGAGTCGGACTGGGTGGCGCGGTATTCGGGGGCGGTGCGCACCTCGTCGGGGTGGACGGCGACGGAGGCGGTTGCGGCGACGGCGCAGTCGCCCAGGCCGTCGGTGATCGTGTATCCGAAGGTGGCGGTGCCGGTTGCGGTGGTCGGGACGAGGGAGATTGCCTGGTTGTTGTTCGACAGCGACAAGGTGCCGATGCCTTCGGCGCTCCACGACGGGGAGGCGTCGGAGGGGACGATGGAGATGGTGTCGCCGGGGTTCGGGTCCTGGGCGGAGACGAGGACGGGAATGTTGGTGGCCTGGCCCGGGCGTACGCCGAATTCGGCCTGGGCGCCGGAGGCGGGAACCGGGCATTCGTTCGATTTGGCGTCCTGGTTCTGCTTGGCGTTGTTCGTATTCGTTTGCAGCGCGTCCTGCTGCCAGAGGGCCGAGGAGGCGACGAGCCGGAATTCGTGGTTCTCGACGAGCCAGACAACGCCGTTTCCGCCGTCGTTGAGGATGATGCTTTCGCCGTATCCGCGGAATACGGGGTCGCCTGTCGTGCCGGCGGCGTTTTCGGGGAAGTCGAGCTGGGCGATGTCGCCCGAGCAGGCCGAGGCGAACATCGAGGAGCCGTTCGACCAGGCTCCGTAGACGCAGTCGCCGTTCCACATGGGGGCGGCCGGCGTGGTGCCGGCAATCATGTCGGAGCTTTCGCGGGCGGTTTCGGTGCCTTCGGCGCTCAGGAGGACAAGCCCGGACTGGTCGGCAACGGCGAGGCTGGCGGCGGCGGGGTCGGTCTTTGCGAGGCTTGCGACGCCGGTCAGGGCCGATTGGTGCCGCGACCCGTCGAGCCAGAGCGTGGAAGCGTTGTCGGTGCGGAAGAGCGCGGCCCAGTGGTTTTCGGCGAAGACGCTCATGCGGGCGTCGAGCGCGCTGTCGGGAACGTCGATTCCTGAAGCGAGGGCGGAGCGTTCGCCGGTTGAGATGTCGTGCGTGATCGCCTGGCCGTCGGCGGTGACGGCGTAGACGAGGCCGTCGCGGGTGATTGTTGCGGCCGCGAACTTCTCGGTGTCTTCGGCATCCTTGCCGGTGCTCTGGTTGATCGCGGTGACTTCCGCGCCGTTGGCGAGGTTCTTGATGGTGACGGCTCCGAGGGAGCCGGTGGAACGGTTGAGGAAGAGGGCCCAGGGGCCGGCCGATTCGACGATGTCGGCGCCGAGCGGCTTGTCCGCGAGCTTCTGCCCGGCTTCGATGTCGGCGGGCTTTGCGGGGTTGAGCGGGAGGATGCTCTGGGTGGAGTAGAGGACGGCGTTGCCGTCCTCGTCCTGGAGAACCCCGGCGATCTGGAAGTCGGTGGGGTTGCCGGAATGGACGGAGGCGAGTTCGGCGATTGCGGTGTTGACTGAGCCGTAGTAGGACGTCGACCCCGAACGCACTGCCCAGACGGAAGGGTCGGAGACGACGACGTTTTGCCTGGGCGTGCCGTTTGTCTGCGAGATTCCGATCATGACGAGCGTTGCGGCAAGGAGGCCTCCGAGGACGGCGAGCAGGCGCCGCCGGTTCTTCTCCTTGCGGAACGGGGTGGACTGGGGCTGGGACATTACTGCATCACCACCACCGTGATTCCGACGGCAAGGGCGACGACTCCTGCCGTGATGGCAAGCCAGGCCCACGCGGGCAATCCCGTTCCTCTCGATGGCGAGGCCAGCTCGTCGCCTTCGGCACGCTTGGCGAGTTCGGCGATCGACTGGCCGTGGTAGCGGCGTTCGGATTCGTGGGGAACCACGGAACGGTTCGATTCGCGGACCTCCGCGTCGGCGAATCCGAGGACGGCTCCGGCTCCGGCCCATTCCTCGCTTGCCACTTCGAGGGGCGTGACGGGAAGGCCGAGCTCGGATTGGACTTCCTGGATTTCCCGGGCGAAGTCGGCGGCGGTGGCCTGGCGGTTTTCGGGCTTGGCGGACATGGACCGGACGAGGATGTCAAGGAGCTTCGGGCTCACGTCGTCGCGGTCGATGGGCGTCATTTTCCCGCGCAGGACGCGCTTGCGCAGTTCGCCCTTCGCGTTCGAGGCGCCCGCCACTTCGTAGGGCGAGTGGCCGGCGAGAAGCGAATAGATGGTGGCGCCCAGGGCGTAGACCTCGGTGGCGACGGTGCCTTTCGTCTTGTAGGTGAGCACTTCGGGTGCGGACCACGGAATGGACATCGCGAAGGTTTCGTTGCCGTGGCGGCCAGAGAGCGAGGTGGCGATGCCGAAGTCGGCGAGGACGGGCGTGCCGAAGGAGGTGTGGAGGATGTTCGAGGGCTTGATGTCCCGATGCAGGACGCCGGCCCGGTGGGCGGTTTCGAGCGCGCCGCCGATGCGCACGGCGATGTCGAGGATTTCGTCGAGCGGCATGACTTCCTTGCGGTAGGCGGGGGAGACGGAACGCGGACAGTACTCCATGACGAGGTAGGGGCGCCCGTCGGGTGCGATGGCGGCCTCGTAGACGGTGAGAATCGACGGGTGGGAGGAGAGCCGGGCCATCGTATCGGCTTCCGCATTGAACATCCGCACCACGTCGGCGTCGATGACGTCGGCGAGAAGCACCTTGACCGCGACGGCTCGCCGCGGCATGTTCTGTTCATAGAGGAACACGTCGGCAAAGCCGCCCGTGCCAAGGGGCCTGACGGCGCTGAAGCCGCTGAGCGTGGGCGGTGTGGATGGGAGTCGCTTCGCCATGTGCGCGAACCCGCCTTTCAGAAAGGAACCAAACGGCACTGTTAAGGGCAGCTTAATTCTAGCGGGTCTACGTGGCCTCCGACAGATGGAGGGGCGTAAATAACACGTCGGAAAAAGGGAATTGAGCGCGACCTGTTTCGGGGTGCTGACCTGCGCAGATGGAAGAACGCGAGGTGTTTGCGCGGCCTGTTCGCCACGGGTGGATGCGCGGCGAACAGGCGGGCGTCAGAAACCGGTATTCGTATCGGCGTCCTCGATGTCGTAGATGAAATCGCGCGGAGCGTTCGGAGCCGGATTCAGGTCCAACGGAGCGAGAAGTTCGATGGGCGTCCCGTCGTCCTGGCTCGGCTCGTCCTCGTCGGCCTCCATCGCGGCGAGCTGCACCGAGGCCTCCTGAACGACAACCGTTTCGTCCTCGGAGGTCTGCTCGACGACAAAGGTCAGCCCGTCGTCGAAATCGTCGGCGGCGACAATCCGGGTCTCGTCCTCTTCGGGCGCGACGACGCGCGTTTCGTCCTCGGCAGGCGCGACGATCCGGGTCTCGTCCTCCGCGTCGCCGACCATGACCGTCCGGTCCTCTTCCTCCGGAGAGAAGGCCGCCTCGTGCTGCACGGCCGGGGCGACCCGAATATCCTCGGAATCCTCCGCAAGGCCGCTATCGAGCGAGAGCTCCGACCAGAACGACGCCGAGGCAAGACGGGCACGAGCACCCGGATCGGTCTCCTCGGTATCGTCGTCGAAATCGTCGGGCGTCTCGGCGCTCGGAACGCCGGCACCGGCCAGCAGCGGGGCGTCGTCGTCCTCCAGGCCTTCCTCCTCGAAATTCGGAACCGCGTTCGAGCGCGGAATCATGATCGTCGACGGGTCGAAAGCCTCCGCATGGGCCTTCGCGATCGCGTCCATCGACTGGTCGACAATCGAAGAATCCGCATCCGACTCCGGCGGGATGCCGCCCGAAACCACGTCGATGACAATCGCGGTGATATTGTCCGAACCGCCGCCGACAATCGCCCGCTCCACAAGCCCTTCCGTCGTCGTCTTCGGCGTGCCGGACATGACAAGCGAAGCGCGAATCGCCTCGGAATTCATCATCGTGTACAGGCCGTCGGAGCACAGCAGCAGACGCTCGCCGTTGACGACCGGAGCGAAAAAGAAATCGGGCTTGGAATCCGGGGCGCCCACGGCCTTCGTAATCTCGTGCGAGCGCGTCGACGTCAACGCCTCCGCCGGCGTGATGATGCCGTGATCGACCCACATCTGGACAACCGAATGGTCGCGCGTCCACTGGGCCAGGGAATTGCCGAGGGAACGGTAGACGCGCGAATCTCCGACATTGAACACAAGCCAATGCGGAACGCCCTGGCGCATGACGAGCGCGACGCCGGAAACCGTCGAACCCGCGCCGTGCGGCCGCGTCGCCGCAAGCTCGCTGACCCGACGGTGCGCATTCTTGAGGGCGTCGATGACTTCGCGGGTCTTGGCCGGGCGCGGAAGGTCGGAGCTGACGAGCCTGCCAAGCTCCTCGACGACAATCGCGCTCGCGACCTCGCCGGAATCGTGGCCGCCCATGCCGTCCGCAATCGCAAAGACGGGGAACTGGGCAATCCCCGAATCCTCGTTCAGCTTTCGCTTGAGGCCAATATCGGTTGCAAGAGCCGCATTAATCTTCACGACGTTGCTCTCGGGAGCCATTCTTCCTCCGTCAGGTGCATTGTGCGAGGCGATAACGGCACCAGCCTACCCGTCTCGAGTCGGTTTTTCCTGCTGTGATGCAATAATGGGGGTGCGCGTGTCGGGAGACATTTCTTCGTTGTGTGGGTCACGGCACAGCCGTAGCCGGTCCTTGGCGTACAATGGCCCGTGGAATATGCCTTCGGAAGGGCCGGTTGCGTGCGGTGCGCAGCGGAGCATCCCTGGCAACGGACCTTGCGGCGGCATCGACGAGACGGAGGTCTTTGGCATGACGACAAACAGGCTGGCGCAGGTTGCGGCCGCATACCGGAAGAATCCGGGCGAAGCCGAAATCGAGGCGCTCAGAGGGGCAATGCGCGGACTCGGGCTGCTTGTTCCCGTCGGAAACTCCGACGGCCACAACGCCGAACTTGCGCTGATCCGCTCGGAAGGCGGTCGGGCGTTCATCCCGCTCTTCGCCTCGCGCGACCAGCTCCCCGCAGGGGTGGGAGCAGAGGAAATCGCCCCCGCCGACTGGCTCCATATCCTCGATCAGCTCGATTCCGTGGCGGGCTTCGTCGTCGACCCCTATGGCGATACGAACCTCGCCTTTGGCCGCAGGTTCATCGAATCGCTGCTCGCCGAGCCGCATGCCGGCGCGCAGCCGGCCGGGCGGGCGGGAGCTGCCGACGGGCCGGAATCCGGTGCCGGGGATGGGGATTCGGTTCTCGCCGCGCCGGACGTGCCCGAAGGGACGACGATCCGAGTCGGCGAGCCGGCGACCGTTCCCGAGACGCTGCGCAAGGCCGTTCAGGCCGTTGCCGACGAGGTGTCCGTTCCGCTCTGGCTGCTCCTTGCGGTGCCGACCGAGGGGACCGAGAGCTATCTCATGGTTGCCGACGTTTCCGACGAATGGTTCGCGGCTGGCGGCACCGAACGGATCAACCGTGTTCTCGAGAGGTTTCCCGCCCCGGGCCTGCCCCTCGATTTCGTCGCGAAATCGAACGAGCTTGCCGCCTTCGTCGGGGATCTCGAGCCGCATTACGTGCCCGCGGCGAAGAAAACCGGGACCGAAACCGGAGCATCGGGACCGCAGGAAGTCCAGGCCGAGGCGACGGGCGAGGCCGGGTCGGAGCCCGAGAAGGCTGCCG
>CACYEE010000017.1 GCA_902773415.1 uncultured Actinomyces sp. | reverse complement strand
GCCGTCGCTGCCGGAGCATGGTACATGAACGACTGCTATCGCGCGGCTCCCGAAACGCATGCAGCCCCCGAAAACGGCACGGAAATCGAAATCCGCAAGCCGCCTGGCGACGACGCCATTGCCTTCGTCCCGGCCAAGCCGCAAACCGGACTCGTGTTCTGCCCGGGCGGCAAGGTCGAGCCTGAAGCCTGCGCGCCACTCATGCGCGAACTTGCCGAACGCGGATTCCTCCCTGTTCTTCTCTCTCCCCCGCTGCGCCTGGCGATTCTCGACCAGGAACAGGCCGACGCGATTCCCGCGCGGTTTCCCGACATCGACACGTGGATTCTCGCCGACCATTCCCGTGGCGGAGTTGCCGCGGCAACCTGTGCAGCCGAGCCGTTCCTCGGACTTTGACGGCCTCGCCTTGCTTGCCTCCTACCCCACCGTCGACCTCGCGGATTTCGGCGGCAATATCATCTCGATCCATGGAAGCCTCGACGGCGTCGCCCCCTATAGCCCTGACCGCGTATCAAAGGTGCCTGACCCCTTTGATACGAAATTGACGCCCATTTCGGTCCGTTCGGGGCGAGCGGCGAGCTCCGCGGGAAGCCTGCCATCGGCCGGTTCCCCAGCGAGAACACCGGTCAGCGGCGCAAATCCCTCAGGCACACCCAAGCGTGCCAGAAGCTCGCCCTTGCCCGCAAGAGCCGAACCGGCCGCCCAATTGTACACCGTGCCGAGGCCGAGTTCGAGGGCGGCAAGCTGGATGTTCTGCACAATCGATCCCGCCGTTGCAAAACGCTGGCCACGCGGCAGCTCCTCATCGGCAGAGACGATAAGGAGCGCCGGAGCGCCGTAGGTGAAGTCGGAGCCGAGCTCCGCGGCATAGATGCCGCCGATTTCGCCAAGCAGCTCGCGGTCGGCAATGACGGTCAGATGGAACTGTCCGTACTTCCCGAGCGTCACGGGCGCGTGACGCGCAGCCTTGACAAGAAGCTCGATCTCCGCGTCCGTAAGCGGCGTCGCACTGAAGGAACGCACGCTCGCACGTCCGGCAATGGCATCAAGAAGATTCATGTCGATTCCTTTCGTTAGCCCGATATCCACATCGTATCGGAGCGTGGCATGCCGCAGCATGCGATGCGCACAGCATCCCGCCTCGAATCGCCGAACATTCACGAGGCTTGCGCCAATTCCTCGTCTTTCGGACACGACAACGGGACTGCCTCACAAGGACGCACCCGCCGCGGCGAGAAAAAGGAACAAGGACGAGCGGAGGGGACGCGCGGGCTTGCCTGGGCGAGACCGGAGCAAGGAAGCTACAAGAGGGAGGGAAGCGACCGAACACGGCCCCACATTCGCCAAGGCACGTGTCGGAAAGGAACCGTCCCCAATCCGGCACCGGTCTGTCCCCTTTGCGGCACCCGGCTCTCCGACCTGCGCAGACAGCGGGGGCGGGAATCGGCACATTGCTCCAACTCCCGCCCCCGCCAAATCCGCGACAGCCCTTTCGGAAGCTACGGTCAGTTGTTCGTCAGCTTCTCGCGCAGAGCGGCAAGCGCCTCGTCGGAAGCAAGCGTGCCGGCAGCATCGGAAGACTCGGACGAGTAGGAGGCAGAAGCCTCGCTGTCGGATGCGGGAGCGGACGAAGCGGCATTCGCGTCGGCCTCCATCGCCTTCGCAACCTGCTCCTTGTGAGCCTCCCAGCGAGCCTGGGCAGCCGCGTACTCGGCCTCCCACGCCTCACGCTGCTCGTCGAAGCCCTCGAGCCACTCGTTCGACTCCGGATCGAAGCCCTCCGGATACTTGTAGTTGCCTTCTTCGTCGTACTCGGCGGCCATGCCGTAAAGCTCCGGATCGAAATCCTCCGAGTTCGGATCGACACCCTCGTTCGCCTGCTTGAGCGAAAGGGAGATGCGGCGACGCTCGAGGTCGATATCGATGACGCGGACGAAGACTTCCTCGCCGACCTTGACAACCTGCTCGGGCAGCTCCACGTGGCGCTGGGCGAGCTCGGAAATGTGGACGAGGCCCTCGATGCCGTCCTCGACACGCACGAAGGCGCCGAAGGGAACCAGCTTCGTGACCTTGCCCTGAACAATCTGGCGAAGGGCGTGCGTGCGAGCGAACACCTGCCACGGATCCTCCTGCGTCGCCTTCAGCGACAGGGAGACGCGCTCGCGATCCATATCGACATCGAGCACCTCGACCGTGACCTTCTGGCCGACCTCGACAACCTCGGACGGGTGGTCGATGTGCTTCCAGGACAGTTCGGAGACATGCACGAGGCCGTCCACGCCGCCAAGGTCGACGAAAGCGCCGAAGTTGACGATCGAAGACACGACGCCCTCGCGGACCTGGCCCTTCGTGAGATTGTTGAGGAACTCGCCGCGAGCCTGCGACTGGTTTTCCTCAAGGTAGGCGCGACGCGAAAGAACCACGTTGTTGCGGTTCTTGTCGAGCTCGATGATCTTCGCCTCAAGCTCGCGGCCGATGTACGGCTGGAGGTCGCGCACGCGACGCATCTCGACGAGCGAAGCGGGAAGGAAGCCGCGCAGACCGATGTCGAGAATCAGGCCGCCCTTGACGACTTCGATGACCGAGCCGGTGACGACTCCGTCGGCGTCCTTCACCTCTTCGATCTTCGACCAGGCGCGCTCGTACTGCGCGCGCTTCTTCGACAGGAGAAGACGGCCTTCCTTGTCTTCCTTCTGGAGCACGAGGGCCTCGACGGTGTCGCCAAGGTTGACGACCTCGTCCGGATTCACGTCATGCTTGATGGAAAGTTCCTTGGACGGAATGACGCCCTCGGTCTTGTAGCCGATGTTGAGGAGAACCTCATCGTAATCGATCTTGACGACTTCTCCCTCAACGATATCCCCGTCGTTGAAGTACTTGATGGTCGCGTCGACGGCGGCGAGCAGCTCTTCGTCGGTTTCGCCGACGTCGTTCCTGGTGACCGTGGTGATGGACGGGTTAGGCATGTTAGTGGTCATGAAAAATGACTCCGATACGGACAGTAGTTGAAACGGATGTTGACAAATCGACGCACGCCTTGCGGTTTGCGCCGAGATTAAATACTACGGGAAGACGCCCGCCCGTTTCCCGCAAAACCCGGCGGTTTCCTGCGGGATTCGCCACGTCCGCGACGGGGGCTGGCCCATACGGGCGCGGCCACTGCGGGGTGTCGCGTTAGGGACAGTCCCCAACGCGACACCGGTCTGCCCCCTTTGCAGCGCTCGGCCTCCGACCTGCGCAAACGAATCGGACACGAATCGCAACACCGTGCCGGTCCCCGGCCCGGCCAGCTCCGCGCATCCGTCTCACAGTCTTTCCGCGCCCTGTCAGGGCTTGCGCGCGCGCACGACAAGCGTACCCGGGATGAACCGGGAACGGTCGGGCCCCCACGCTCCCCAGACGATGTCGCGGCCTTCGGGCCACTGCGGTTCCGCAACGCGCTCGGGCACGAGGCCGGAGCCGACAAGCGCATTGATGTGCTCGGCGAAGGCATGCGGGAACTCGGCGTAGGTCAGCATTCCCGAATCGTCGCGCTCGACGTAGGGCTCGCGCGCGAAATACGAAGTCGTCACGGTCATGTCGCGCGAATGGGGAGAGTCCGGGAACATCCATCTCACCGGGTGCATCGCCGAATAGGCAAGGACGCCTCCATGCCGAAGCAGGCGCGCCGCCTCCTCGAACACCTCCGCGAGGGATTCGACGAAGGGCAATGCGCCGAAACTCGTAAAGACGACGTCGAAAGCGGCGTCGCCGAACGGCTGGGAACGGGCGTCGGCCCGGACAAGCGGCACCTCTATGCCTGTCTTTGCGTTGAGTTCGCGGGCCGCCTCGAGCATCTGGCCGGACAGGTCGGAGGCGGTCACGTCAAGCCCAAGCGATGCGAGATACCGCGAGCACTGTGCCGCTCCGCACCCGAACTCGAGAATCCGCTTGCCGGCAAGCTCTTCGGGCGTGCCGAGAATCTGCGAATCGGCTTCGCGAAGCCCCTCGGGGCCCCAGACAAAATCCGCGTCGCCAAGCGTGCGGCCGTGCTCGGCGAGATATTCGAAGGCGTATTCGTCCCAGAAGCGACGGTCGGCCTTCGTCGGATCGTCCGAAGGTCCAAGAGCTTCCATTCCGGCCCGCATGCCAGCCCCTTAGTGCGCCGCTGCGCGCCAGTTCGCGCCGAAACCGACGCCGACGACAAGCGGCACGTCGAGGGCTCCCCTGTCGGCCTTGGCCATCGCCTCGCGAACGAGCGTTTCAAGCCGGTCCTTCTCCCCCGGAGCGACTTCGAAAATCAGTTCGTCGTGAACTTGCAGAAGCATCCTCGAGGCGAGTTCTTCCTCCTTCAGGCGCCTGTCGACCTCAAGCATCGCGAACTTGATGATATCGGCAGCGGACCCTTGGATCGGCGCATTGAGCGCGGCCCGTTCGGCAGCCTCGCGCACCTGCCTGTTCGTCGCGGCAAGGTCGGGAAGGTAGCGACGGCGCCCGTAGCGGGTCTCGGTGTAGCCGTCGCGCCGGGCCCGTTCGACAAGCGAATTGAGGTAGTCCCGCACTCCGCCGAACCGCGAGAAGTAGTCGTCCATGAGTCCCTGGGCCTCGCCGACGTCGATCTTGAGCTGGCGCGACAGGCCGTAGGCGGACAACCCGTAGGCCAGGCCGTAGCTCATCGCCTTGATCTTCGACCGCTGTGCCCCGGTCACCTCGCTCTCCTCGATGCCGAAAACCCGGGCAGCGACGTAGCTGTGCAGGTCCGCGCCCTCGCGGAAGGCGGCAATGAGGCCTTCGTCGCCCGACAACGAGGCCATGAGGCGCATTTCGATTTGCGAATAGTCGGCCGTCATCAGCTCGACGTAGCCCTCCCCTGCCACGAACGCCTCGCGGATCTGCAAGCCTTCCTCGGTGCGGGCGTGAATGTTCTGGAGGTTCGGCTCGGTCGAAGACAATCGGCCGGTGGCCGTCACGGCCTGCTGGAACGTCGTGCGAATGCGCGAATCGGGCTGGACGTTGCGCTGGAGGCCTTCGACGGACTGGAGAAGCTTGATCGCGTCGCGGTGTTCGCGCAGAGCCCCAAGGAACTCCTGGCCCGTCACGGCCGCATCGTCTTCGCGCGGGGCGATCTTGACGAGAAGTTCGGCAAGGGCATCTGCGTTTGTCGTATAGCCGTGGCGGATCTTGCGGGTCTTCGGAAGGCCGAGTTCCTCGAAAAGGAGGTCCGAAAGCTGCTTCGGGCTTGCAAGGTTGATGTCGCGCCCGATTGCGGCGTAGGCGGCGGTTTCGGCAGCGGCGACGCGGTCTGCAAAACGGCTGCGGAGGTTTTCGAGATAGTTTTCGTCGACGGCGATTCCGGCACGCTCCATGTTTCCGAGAACCTCCGACACCTGCCGTTCGATCGCGGCAAGCTCGTGGTTGGCCTGCTCTTCGCACAGCGCGGCGTCCAGCCGCGCCGCAAGCTCGGGCAGCACCGCGGCTCAGGCGGCCGTCGAATCGACCGTGCCGCCGAGGCCGGGGAGGGTATCGCGCGGCGCCACCTCGTCGAGGTCGAAGCCGAGGTAGCGTCGGCACAGGTCGGGAAGTTCGTAGCCTCGCTGCTCGGGATGAAGGAGATAGGCTTCAAGCATCGTGTCGTGGACGACCCCGCCAATCGCTGGTCCGCCTTCGCCGTCGAGCGCGTGGCCGATTCCCTTCTCGTCATGGCAGACCTTGGCGACGCAGGGGTCCGCCAGCCAGGAAAACACCGCGCGCTCTTCCTCGGCAGAAAGCTCGGCCCGGGCCAGACTCGCCGCTGCGCCCGCCCCGGTCGCCACGGCAATCGTCTCGATGCTGCCCCGTCCCGGCGAGCGCTGGCCGTCGACGGCAACTCCGTACAGGTCGGCCGGGTGGCCAGCGAGCCATGCCGCGAAACTTCCGGCCTCGATTTCGAGACCTTCGAGCGTGAATTCGCTGCGCTCGGGCACGCCTCCTGCGTCGCCAGCCGTCGGAGGAAACGCCTCGAGAAGACGGGTGCGCAGCCCGCCGATTTCCAGCTTTCCGAACAGCTCCTCGAGCTGTGCGCTGCTCGAGCCGGACGGACGAAGCTCGTCAAGCTCCTCGACGAGCTCAAGGTCCCGGACCAGTTCGTTGAGCTCGTAGTTGAGCCTCACCTGCCCGATCGACCCGCGCAGCGACTCGCCGACCTTCCCCTTGATCTCCTCGGCATGCTCGAGGATGCCTTCGAGCGAACCGTAGCTTTCGAGCCACTTGACGGTCGTCTTCGGACCGACGCCCTTGACCCCGGGAAGGTTGTCGGCCTTTTCGCCGACAAGGGCGGCCATGTCGCGGTAACGCTCCGGCCTCACGCCCGTCTTCTTCTCGACCCCGACCGGATCGAGCACGGCCATCTTCGAGCGCGGCATCGGGTAGAGAACCGTGCAGCGTTCGGTGACGAGCTGGAACGAATCCTTGTCTCCGGAAGCGACATAGACCCGCATTCCGGCATCTTCGCCCGCGCGAGAAAGCGAGGCGACGATGTCGTCCGCCTCGTAGTCTTCCTTCGTCAGCCACTTGACGCCGAGGGCGTCGAGCATGTTCTGGATCAGAGCGACCTGTCCCTTGAATTCCTCGGGCGTCTCCTTGCGCCCTCCCTTGTATTCGGCGTAGCGGCGCGTACGGAACGTGCCGCCGGGCAGGTCGAAGGCGACGGCGACATGCGTGGGAGAACAATCCGTCACGAGCTTGTGGAGCGTCGAGCCGAAGCCGTAGACGGCATTCGTGTAGATGCCGGAGGAGGTGCGGAAGTTTTCGGCGTTCAGCGCATAGAAGGCGCGGAAGGCGAGCGAATGGCCATCGAGAAGCAGAAGGGTCGAGTCGGTCATTCCTCTAGCCTACCTGCCGCAGGCAGGAAGGAAATCCGATTGGTCGCGTAGCATGGTTTCATGAACGACAACACCCACGGCGAGTTCGCCGAACTGCTGGGCATTTCCGTCGTGTCGAGGGGCCGGGAAGCCGTTCGCATCGACATGGACGCCGAAGGAAAGCGCCAGCCTTACGGAATCCTCCACGGCGGAGCGAATGCCGTGCTCGTCGAACATGCGGCCTCGCTGCTCGGAGCCGAAATCTGCCCTCAAGGCACGGTGCCCGTCGGCACGCGAGTATCGGCCGAGCATCTTCGCCCCGTCCGCCGCGGCCGTCTTGCGGCGACCGCTCGCGTGCGCTCGCTTTCGGCCACGGGAGCGACAATCGACGTCGACATCGTTGACGAAGCCGGACGCACGACGGCGCGCGGGGAACAGATTCTTGTCTTTCTTCCTTCCGGCCGGCTTCGCTGAAACGGCCATCCGGTCCGGGCAGTGGCGCAGGAAATGCCGCATCCGCACGGCACCTGCCGGACAGCGGTGCCGCACAGCGGCGTTGGGTGAGAAGGCTCAGGCCTCGTCCTGGCCAACCTGTTCGATGACGGCGTCAGCCACCTCGCGCATTGTCAGACGCCGGTCCATCGACGTCTTCTGGATCCAGCGGAAAGCCTCCGGCTCGGACAGGCCCATCTTCGACTCGAGCAGGCCCTTCGCACGGTCCACGCGCTTTCGGGTCTCGAACTGCTCGGCAAGCCCGGCAACCTCGTTTTCCAGCGCCTCGATCTCGGCAGAACGGGAAAGCGCGATTTCGACGGCCGGAACAAGATCGGCAGGCGTGAAAGGCTTGACGACATACGCCATCGCTCCCGCGTCTCGTGCGCGCTCCACGAGCTCGCTCTGCGAGAATGCCGTGAGCATGACGATTGCGCAGCGACGATCCTCCATGATTCGATTTGCCGCCGTAATGCCGTCCATTCCCGGCATCTTCACGTCCATGACGATAAGGTCGGGCTCGAATTCGTCGGCCTTCTCGATGGCCTCCTCGCCCGTCGATGCCTGGGCGACGACGTCATAGCCCGCATCCTCAAGAGTCTCGACGATATCGAGCCTGATCAGCGCTTCGTCCTCGACGACAAGCGCACGCACGGTTGCGGCATTTCCTTCGGCATTGTCTGCTGCCATCATTCCTCCTCAAAGCACATCTTTGTGCCTCACCCTGTCTAGCATACAGCCATGAGGCATGGCGAAGAAAAGATCGGTGCTCCCGAAGGGACTCGAACCCTTACGCCAAAGGCGCGGCATTTTGAGTGCCGTGTGTCTACCAATTTCACCACGGGAGCCTGTTTTCAATGCGATTCCCAGACTACACCCGCACCCCTCGTTTTCGGCAGATCCGCATGGTGGCGCACGTCATGCCCGAGACCAAGGAAGCTGCCGCAGGCAGACGCAGCCTGCCGACCGCAGCTTCCTTTCCCCAATCTTGCGCGAACACGCTCGCACGGACCTTCCGCGCGTCGGAAAAGGGACTGCCCCCAAAAACGACACTAGTCCGCCCCCTGCGGCAGCCGGCTCTCCCACCTGCGCAAACAGCCGGGGCGGGAATCGGAACAGAATTCCGATTCCCGCCCCGGCCAGGTTCGGGCACGCTTCTCGGACACCCCCATCCCTCTCCCGAGGCGTCGCCGCCTCCCGGAACGTCTCAGTCGTTGGCCGAAGCCTCCAGTCCGACGTTGTGGACGCGAATCGAATTCGTCGTGTTCGACGGCGGAGCCGGGTGAATCATGACGATGAAGTCGCCCTCTCCGACAAGCCCGCGTTCCAGGAGCACGTTGTCGATGAGCGCAAGCCGTTCGGATGTGCGGTCCGCCCACGGCACGAGGAAGGGACGCACGCCCCACGCGAGAGCGAGCTGACGGTAGACCGACTCGTCGGCCGTGAAGGCGTAGTGGGGCAGGCGCGAACGCATCCGGGCGATACGACGGGCAGTACGGCCCAGAGTCGTGAAGGTGACGAGCGCAGCCGCGTTCATTCCTTCGCCCATCGCGACGGCTCCCGTCGCGATCGCACGATACCTGTTGAAGGTGTCGTCCCCAAGCGCAGGCACATGGTCCCACCCGAATTCCTCGGTCTGCTCGATGATCTGCACCATCGTCTCGACGCAGACAATCGGATACTTGCCGACGGACGTCTCGCCGGAAAGCATGACCGCAGAAGCGCCGTCGAGAATCGCGGTGGCGCAGTCGGAGACCTCCGCGCGCGTCGGCCTCGGGTTCTCGATCATGGAATCGAGCACCTGGGTCGCGACGATAACCGGCTTGCCCCACCTGCGCGCGACATCGATGATGCGCTTCTGGGCGAGCGGCACCTCCGCGAAAGGAACCTCGACGCCCAAATCGCCGCGGGCCACCATGATGCCGTCGAAGTTCTCGACGATTTCCTCGAGGTTCTCCAGCGCCTGCGGCTTCTCGATCTTCGCGATGACGGGAAGGCGAACGCCCATCTCGTCCATGATCCGGTGGATGTCCTCGATATCCTTGGCGTCACGAACGAAGGACAAGGCGATGAAATCCGCATCGAAGCCAAGAGCCCAACGCAGATCATTCTCGTCCTTCTCGGTCAGGGCCGGAAGCGAAACGGCCGCACCGGGCAGATTCACGCCCTTGTTGTCCGAAATCGGGCCGGGCACGACGCACTCGCAACGCACATCCGTGCCGGTCACCTCGACGACACGGAGCTGCACCTTGCCGTCGTCGACAAGAATCATGTCCCCGACCTTGCAGTCTCCCGCAAAACCCCGGTACGACGTCGAAACGATTTCCTGGGAGCCGGGAACATCCCTCGTCGTAATCGTGAAGGGATCGCCCGCCTCGAGCAGGGCAGGTCCGTCGGGGAAGCGGCCGACGCGAATCTTCGGACCCTGAAGGTCGACAAGGACGGCAACAGCCTCTCCGAGCCTTTCGGAAGCGGCGCGCACCTTGCGAATCCGGGCCTCATGCTCCTCGTGGGAGCCGTGGGAGGCGTTGATGCGGGCAACGTTCATTCCCGCCTTGACAAGCCGTTCGATGCCATCGGCCTCGTCGGTGGCCGGGCCAAGCGTGCAGACAATCTTCGTTCTCTTCATGCGCGCAATCGTATGTCCGTCACCGCCAAAAGGAAACACCCCGCCCCGCTTGAAGATATGCAAAAACCCACTTTGCGCGTGGCATGTCGGCCGCACTCGACGGGCGGCATGCCGCCGACATGCCCCTCTCGCATACATCATGGCAGGGCACCCTGCTCCGTTTCCCCGAAACCCTCCGGCCTCGCCCGTGCAGGCACAGGCCGATTCAGGCCGCGGACCGGTTCCCGATCCGATGAATGCGAATCGTATTCGTCGTATAGCTCGGTGCCGCCGGCGCAATCATGACAACGTCCTCGCCTTCGGCCAGCAGGCCGCGTTCGAGCACCAGCGAATCGATGAGCGCGAGCTTCTCCGACGTATGCCGTGCGGAGGCGACGAGATACGGCCGTGCGCCCCAGACCAGCGCCAGCTGCCGGTAGACCTGCGGCGAATCGGTGAAGGCAAAGAGAGGAATCATCGAACGCATCCGGGCAACGCGGCGCACCGAACGCCCGCGCGTGCTGAAAACGACAAGAGCGGAGGCCTTCATGTCCGCCGCAATGCACAGCGCTCCGCGCGCGAGAGCCCGGTACCGGTTGCACTGTTCCGTGCCGAGGTCCGGAATGAGATCCGCGCCCTGTTCTTCGGCCTGTTCGGCAATGTGGGCGATGGTCTCCACGCACTCGATCGGATACTCTCCGACGGACGTCTCGCCGGAAAGCATGACCGCAGAAGCGCCGTCGAGAATCGCGTTTGCGCAGTCGGAAGCCTCCGCGCGCGTCGGCCTCGGGTTCTCGATCATCGAATCGAGCACCTGGGTGGCGACAATGACAGGCTTGGCCGCATGGCGGGCGGCCATGATGATCCGCTTCTGGACCATCGGAACCTCCTCGAAGGGAAGCTCGACGCCCAGGTCGCCGCGGGCCACCATGATTCCGTCAAAAGCCTCGACGATCTCTTCCATGTGCTCGACGGCCTGAGGCTTCTCGATCTTCGCGATGACGGGAAGGCGAACGCCCATCTCGTCCATGATCCGGCGAATGTCCTCGATGTCCTTTGCGCTGCGCACGAAGGACAGCGCAATGTAGTCGGCATCGAAGCCAAGAGCCCAGCGCAGGTCCTCCTCGTCCTTCTCGGTCAGGGCCGGAAGCGAAACGGCCGCACCGGGCAGATTCACGCCCTTGTGGTCGGAGATCGTCCCGGGAACGAGACATTCGCAGCGCACGTCGGCATCCGTCGTCTCCAGGACGCGAAGCTGCACCTTGCCGTCGTCGATAAGGATGACGTCGCCAACCTTGCAGTCTCCCGCAAAACCCCGGTACGACGTCGAAACGACCTCCCGGGTGCCGGGAACATCCCTCGTCGTGATCGTGAAAACGTCTCCCTTCGCGAGGCCGACCGGACCGTCGGCGAACTCGCCGACACGAATCTTCGGGCCCTGAAGGTCGACGAGAACGGCCACAGGCTCGTGGAGTTCGACCGCGGCGGTTCTCACGCGACGGATACGCGCCTCGTGTTCGGCGTGGGTGCCGTGGGAGGCGTTGATTCGGGCAACGTTCATGCCTGCCTTGACGAGCGCGCGAATCTCGTCCTGGGAATCGGTTGCAGGCCCCAGCGTACATACGATCTTTGTTTTCCTCATGAGCGCAATGCTATTGCGTGCCGTCCACCCGAAGGAAAGCGACATATGCCGCCGCGGGCCAACTGCGAGAAAACTTACTCGCCGACTGTGGAACCGCTCACGGAACCGGGAAGACGGATGTCGTCGGCATGCCGATTGTGCCGGCAGCGTGCGCGCAGCGCAAGGAACAGCACGAGGCCAAGAAAAAAGACCGCAATCGAGGTCCACATGTTCAGCCGAAGGTCAAGCACGTGATGGGCGGTGTCGATGCGAAGCGACTCGATCCAGAAACGTCCCGCCGTGTACCACATGACGTAGGCGGCGAAAAGCTGGCCGCCTCGCAGGTCGAAACGCCTCTCAAGGAACAGGAGCACGGCGATTCCAAACAGGCACCACAGGGATTCGTACAGGAAGGTCGGATGGAACAGGGTCCCTTCGGGGTATCCGGCCGGCATATGGGCGGCGTCGACCTCGAGACCCCACGGGAGATCCGTCGAGGCCCCGAAAAGCTCCTGGTTGAACCAGTTTCCCCAGCGTCCGATGGCCTGTGCCGCGAGAAGGCCCGGGACGAGGGCGTCGGCTACGGGCGCGAGCCTGAGCCCTTGGCGTCTCGCTCCGATCCAGGCTCCGAAGGCACCGAGGGCGACGGCTCCCCAGATGCCCAGACCGCCATTCCATATCTCGAGTGCGGCAAGCGGGCTGCGCCCCGCTGCGAAGTAGAGCTGGTAATCGGTGACGACATGGTAGAGCCGGCCTCCGGCGATTCCGAAAAGCACGGCCCAGACCGCAATATCGACCGAGGCCTCGGCGGGTCCGCCGCGAGCACGATAGCGCCTGTCGAGCGTCCACCAGGCAACGACGATGCCGAGGACGATGGCAAGCGCGTACGCCCGAAGCGGGAATGGGCCAAGATGCCAGACGCTTCCGGGGGGCGCGGGAATCGATGCGGGCAAGAAATCTCCTCCAGGAGCCGATTGTCGCGGTGGCGGGAAGCCTGGGCGACGCGCAGGCGTCGCCGGAGTCCCGGCGAGCAGGTCAGTCTTCGCCGTGGGCGGCAGCGGCCAGTCCTTCGGCGATGACGCGAAGGTTGTAGAGGTCGGCATCCCATTCGGCTCCGAACAGCGCGTCGACAAGCGCCGAGCCGACAATGACGCCGTCGGAATACTCGGCCACCTCGCGCGCCTGTTCCGGCGTGGAGACGCCGATGCCGATGCATACCCGTTCGGCGCCCGCCTCGCGGGTCCGCAGGACAAGGGCTCGGGCGTGCGAATCGACTTGGGTGCGGATGCCCGTCACGCCCATCGTCGAGGCGGCATAGACGAAACCCCGAGACACGTCGGAAATCATCTTGAGCCGTTCGCGCGGAGAGCTTTGCGCGACAAGAAAGACCCTGTCAAGGCCATAGGCATCGGACGCGGCAATCCATTCCCCTGCCTCCTCGGGAATGAGATCGGGCGTGATGAGGCCCGCCCCACCCGCGTTGGCAAGGTCGCGCGCGAAGGAGGCGACGCCGTATTTGAACATGAGGTTGTAGTAGGTCATGACGAGCGGAACGGCTCCGGCGTCGGCGCAGGCCTCGACGACATCGAAAACCTGCTTGACGCGGAAGCCGCCCTCGAGCGCCCGGTTCACCGCGCGTTCGATGACCGGACCGTCCATTGTCGGATCGGAATAGGGAAGCCCGATCTCGATGATGTCCGCACCTGCGGCAGCCAGGGTTTCGATTGCCTGAATGGACTGCTCGACATCGGGGAATCCGGCTGGCAGGTAGCCGATGAAGGCGGTGGAGCCTTGGGCCTTGCGTGCGTCGATGGCGTCTGCGGTCTTCACAGTTCGCGCCCCTTTCCTTCGATGCCGAACCACCTCATGGCGGTCTGCACGTCCTTGTCCCCGCGCCCGGAGAGATTGACGAGAATCGTCGGAGACTCGCCCCGTTCGGCCGCTTCGCGCCCGATCCGAATCGCTCCGGCAAGCGCATGGGAAGACTCGATGGCGGGAATGATTCCCTCCTCGCGGGTCAGCAGCCGGAAGGCCTCCATCGCTTCGTCGTCGTTGACGGGAATGTAATCGGCGCGCCCGATGGCGCTGAGCCACGAGTGCTCGGGACCGAGGCCCGGATAGTCGAGACCGGCCGAAATCGAATGCGAGTCGATGGTCTGCCCGTCGTCGTCCTGGAGCAGATAGGATTTCGATCCCTGGAACACGCCAAGCGTGCCGGCGTTGATCGAGGCGGCGGTCTTGCCCGAAAGCTTGCCGGACCCCCCTGCCTCGCAGCCCACGATCTTCACGTCGGGGTCGTCGAGGAAGGCATTGAACAGGCCGATCGCGTTCGAGCCTCCGCCGATGGCCGCTATCGCATAGTCGGGAAGCCTGCCGACGAGCTCGAGCACCTGGGCACGGGCCTCCTCGCCGATGACCTTCTGGAAGTCCCTGACGAGCGTCGGATAAGGGTGGGGGCCTGCCGCCGTGCCGAACAGGTAGTTCGTCGTTGCGACGTTGGCGACCCAGTCGCGAAAGGCCTCGGTGATGGCGTCCTTGAGCGTCTGAGATCCGGCCGTGATCGAAATGACCTCCGCTCCGAGCAGTTCCATGCGGGCCACGTTGAGCGCCTGGCGGGCGACGTCCTTCGCGCCCATGTAGATGCGGCATTCGAGGCCGAGCAGCGCGGCAGCGGTCGCAGTGGCGACTCCATGCTGGCCGGCTCCGGTTTCGGCGATGACACGGGTCTTTCCGACGGCCTTCGTGAGAAGCGCCTGGCCCAGGACGTTGTTGATCTTGTGGCTGCCCGTATGGTTGAGGTCCTCCCGTTTGAGGATGACCCGGGCATTGCCGCAGTGCCGGGCGAATTTCGGCACTTCGGTAATGATCGAGGGGCGCCCGGAGTAGGTGCGGTTGAGGCGGTCGAGTTCGGCGAGGAACTCGGGATCCTCCCGAAGTCCTTCCCATGCCCGGGTGAGGTCGTCGACGGCCGCCTTGAGCGCTTCGGGAAGGAACTGCCCGCCGAATTCGCCGAAGTAGGGGCCCTGGACTGTCGCGAGCTTCTCTTCGCTCATGCTTATCTCTCCATTGCGTCGAGGGACGGATGCTGGCCGATCGCGACAAGGTCGCGGATTGCGGAGGCAGGGTCGCCTGAGGTGACAAGCGCTTCTCCGACGAGAACGGCGTCCGCCCCGGCGCGTGCATAGTCGAGGACGTCGGCAGGGCCGCGCACTCCGGATTCGGCGACGCGAATCGCCGTGGACGGCAGGACGTCGACAACCTGGTCGAAAACTTTCCGGTCGACATCGAGCGTCTTGAGGTTGCGCGCGTTGACGCCGATGACCGTCGCCCCGGCATCGATTGCCCGCAAGGCTTCGTCACGGTTGTGGGTTTCGACGAGAGCCGTCATGCCGAGCGATTCGACGCGCTCGACGAAGGAGGTGAGGACCGTCTGCTCGAGCGCGGCGACAATAAGGAGAACCATGTCGGCTCCGTGGGCGCGCGCCTCCCAGATCTGGTAGGGGCTGACGATGAAATCCTTGCGCAGCACGGGAATGCTGACACGGGCGCGAACGGCATCGAGATCGTCGAGGCTTCCTCCGAATCTCCGTTCTTCGGTCAGCACCGAAATCGCTGCGGCTCCCCCGGCCTCGTACATCTCGGCAAGCAGCGCGGGATCCGGAATCTCGGCAAGAACGCCCTTGGACGGACTGCGTCGCTTGCATTCGGAAATGATCGAGACGAGGCGATGCTTCGAGGGACGAAGATAGGCTTCGGCTCCAAGGGCCCCGGGAATCCGTTCCGCACGCAGCTTGAGTTCGTCAAGGCTCGTTCTCTTCTCGCGCGCGGCGAGATCTTCGCGCACACCGGCAACAATGCCGTCAAGAACCGTCATGGCACCCCCTCGACTTCCTTCCAGAAGAAACTCTACCCTGCATCAAGGTCGAGTTCACAGTTGCTTTGCCGAGGCAGGCCCCGGCATCGCGTCGTCAAGCGGGTTTCCGTCGGCGTCGACACGCCTTGCGACGCGAAGGTCGCCTCCCGACTCGAAGCAGCTTCGGCTGCCCGTGTGGCAGGCGGCTCCGACCTGCACGGCCTCGACCAGCACGCAGTCGCCGTCGCAGTCAAGCCGCACTCGCCGAGTCAGCTGCATATGGCCCGACGTGTCCCCCTTGCGCCAGTACTCCTGGCGCGAACGGCTCCAGAACCATACGCGACCGGTGTTGAGCGTACGGGCAAGCGCAACGTCGTCCATGTACCCCACCATGAGCACCTCGCCGTTCTCGGCATCCTGCACGACGGCGGCAACGAGGCCGTTTGCGTCCCGTTTGAGCCTGTCGGAAAGGCCCTCGGGCAAAAGATCGTCCAGGGAAATCCCGTTCATCGAACCTCGAACCCTTCTGCGCGAAGCGCATCCTTGACCTCGGCGATGCCCAGCGTGCCGAAATGGAAGACGGAGGCGGCAAGAACGGCGTCGACGCCCGCCTTCGCGACCTCCACGAAGTCCTCGACGCTGCCGGCGCCGCCGGAAGCGATCAGCGGGACGGAAACGAGTTCGCGAACCGCCGCCGTCATCTCGAGGTCGAATCCCGACGTCGTGCCGTCGGCATCCATCGAATTCAGAAGAATCTCTCCGGCGCCAAGCTCCTGCCCTCGCCGCGCCCATTCAAGGGCATCGATTCCGGTGCCCCGCTTTCCGCCGTGGGTCGTCACCTCGTAGCCCGACGGCGTCGTCGTCGCCCCTGACACGCGGCGGGCATCGACCGACAGGACGACCACCTGGTTTCCGAACTGCTCCGCAATCTCCGCAATGACCTCCGGGCGCGCTATCGCGGCGGAATTGATGCCGATCTTGTCCGCGCCCGCCTCCAGAAGCACGCGGACGTCCTCGACGCTGCGAACTCCGCCGCCGACCGTCAGCGGGACGAAAACCTCCCCCGCCGCGCGCCGAACGACGTCGAGCATCGTTCCGCGCCCCTCTGCGGAAGCGGAAACGTCAAGGAAGGCGATCTCGTCGGCCCTTGCCTCGTCATAGACGCGGGCGAGTTCGACAGGATCTCCCGCATCGCGCAGATTCCTGAAATTCACGCCCTTGACCACCCGTCCGTCCTTGACGTCCAGGCAGGGAATCACCCTCAATGCCACGCCCATGCGTGTCTCCTTTCCTCAAAACACTCAGGGTACCGCGCCGCGCCTCGCCGCTGCGCATCGTCTCGCACGAAAAAGGCTATTCCTCGGTCTCCCCGTCGTCTCCGTAAGCGGCAATCGCAAGCAGATCGACAACCGCGATGCGGTCTCCTTCGCCGGAAGCCATCGCAGAGGGAACGAGAACGGCAACCCGCGAGCCGACCTTCTGGTCGCTGAGCCCCGCCTTCAGCCCCTGCATGACATCGGAAAGCCTGACCGTCACCGGCCCCGCTCCGTTCCACGTCGTGTCGATGACGTTCGCTTCCGTATCGGTTACGACATACTGCATGACGACCGTGTCGTCCATTCCGACCTGTTCCCCGCCGCCCGCGACGAGAGGGACGGTTGCCAGAGCCGTCACCCGCCCGTTCCCGGAGGCGACATGGGGCGCGCCGTTATCGAGCGTTTCGACGGCAGGCATTCCGGCCGGAGCAGGATCCGGAACGGGAACGACCTCGCCGGTCGCCACGGTCGGAAGAAGATCGACAACGACGATCTCGACCCCGTCTTCGCCGGCAAGCCCTCCGCGCCGAATGAGAAGACGGGTTCCTTCCTTCGTGTCCATGATGTATCCGGCAAGATCGCCGACACCTGCTTCGTTCGCCGTCGTCATCCTGACCGAACCCGTGTCGTAGTCCGAAATGACCTCGCCCGTTCGCGAATCGAAGGAAGTCGCGCGCATGAGCACGGGCCCGTTTTCGACGATCGCGTATCCCTCGCCCTCGATGAGAGTTTCGGCAACGATATGGTCAAGCGGCTCGACCGTTCCGGAAATCGACAGCGTCACCGGCGTCCCGAAGTCGCCGTTGACGCTCACCTCGCCCGGCTCCGTCTCGCGAACCGTCCCCGAACATCCCGCCAACGCAAACGCGACGGCAAGGGCGCATCCGATTCGCGCGCCCGCAAACCCCGCCCGTCGCCGATTCATCGGTCGATCTCCTCCATGAGCATGTCGGCCCTGTCATCGACGGTGGCGAAAGGGTCGGCGAGAATCACCGAACGCGAGCCTTGCGCCTCAAGAAGCCGCAGCGTCGTCCAGTCGACCGCGTAGTCGCGCCGGGCAATGCGCACGCGGCGGACGAACTCGCCGCGGATCCGCGCTCGGGTCGTCTGGGGAGGAACGGTCTTTGCCTTCTCGCAGGCCTCGGAGCTGACGACGGTCCGAAGCAGCCCTCCGGCCTCCATCGAGGCGCGGAGCCCCGCCGAGGTGATGTCGTGATAGGCCAGATCGAGGCGCGCAACCCTCGGATCTGCAAGCTCCGCGCCCGAGCGCTCCTGATAGCGGCGAACGAGAAACAGCTTGGCCACCCAGTCTATTTCGGCCGAAACGTCCTCGAGCCTTCCGTTGCCGATCGCGTCGAGGGCGCGGGTCCACAGCCCAAGCATGTCGCGACGCAGCGGATCGAGCTCTCCAAGGATGCCGTTGGCGTCGAGGAAGCCGAGCGCCGCGTCGCGATAGCGGCGCTGGATGTCAAGAACGGTCGCCTCGCCGCCGTCGGCGAGCTCAAGCTCCGCCCGCCCGCCAAGGTCGACGGATGCGGCACGAATCGCCTGAATCGGATCGGCAAGCGCGAGATCGGGAAGCTCCCCTCCCTCTTCGACAACGGCCAGAAGGGCCTCCGTCGCGGCAACCTTCAGCGCGGTTGTCGGCTGGGCCATGTTCGAGTCTCCGACGATGACGTGCATGCGCCGGTACTTCTCGGGGTCTCCATGCGGTTCGTCGCGCGTATTGATCATGGGACGGGCACGTGTGGACGCCGCGGAGATGGCATCGTCCATCTGCCAGGCACGCTGGGAGAGTTCGTATCGGACCGTGCCGTCCTTGCCGACGCGGATATGGCCCGCACCGGCGACGAGCTGGCGCGTGACGAAAAACGGCAGCATCGACTGGATGCGGGCACGGTAGTCGGGGCGTCGCCGCACGAGATAGTTCTCGTGGCAACCGAAGGAGTTGCCTTCGGCGTCGTTGTTGTTGCGGAAGAGGTGGATTCGTCCGGCAATGCCCTCGGAGGCAAGATTTGCGTTCGCCTTCGCGGCAAGTTCTGCGAACACGAGCTCTCCGGCCCGGTCGTTGGCCACAAGGTCGCAAAGACTGTCGCATTCGGCCGTCGCGTATTCCGGGTGCGATCCGACGTCGAGGTAGAGGCGCGATCCGTTGTCGAGGAAGGTGTTCGTCGAGCGCGTCATTTCCATGACGGGCCGGAAGAGCTCCTGAGCCGCCGCTTCGGGTTCGAGCGGCGGCTCTCCGCCGGTCGTCGAGGCGCACGTGATTCCGTATTCCGTCTCGATGCCGACGACACGCCTCGCGATCATTGCCCGCCCTTCTGGACGAAGCCGCGAACGAAACCCGTCGCGTTCGACTCGAGCACGGAATCGATGTCGTCAAGCAGGGCGTCGATGTCCAGGGCCTCGGCCTGTGCCCGGGCCTGGGGCAGTTCCTCGCTCACCTGCTCCTCGCGCGTTCGGCGCGGCTGTGCGAATTCCTGGGGCATGGCTACTCCTTCGGTTCGGGGTTCGTGAATCCGGCAAGAAATCCCTCCGCCGATTCTGCCCCTTCAAGCAGATGCCCCACAAGTTCGCGCGTGGCACGGTCCGGGTATTCGAGCGGAATCCGAACGAGGCCCTCGTGCCCTGGCACGTCGAGGACGACGCTGTTCCATCCGGCTGCGGCAACCGCCTCCGGGAAGGTCGCGACAAGACCTCCGCGCAGATATGCCCTCGTCGAATGCGGCGCGCAAAGCACGGCATTCTCGATGTCCTCGTCGGAGAAGAGCCGTTCGACGCCTCCGGCCGCCGCCAGCCTGGCGACGATGGAACGTTCGGGGCGCACATCGTGCCATTGCAGGTCGAGCGCGCGAAGCCTGTCGTCGTCCCAGGACAGGCTCCCGCGGGCGCGCATCGACTCGAGCAGCCGGTATTTCGCAACCCATTCGACCTGCGCAGCTGCGGAAAAGACATCCTCGGAGAGCTTGTCGAGCACCTCTCTCCATCGCGCAAGAACCTCCTGCGTGTCGCAGTCGGGTTCGCCGCCGGAACGCACGGCTCCTTCGATCGTTTCGAGATAGATCCGCTGGATTTCCAGGGCCGTCTTTCTCGTGCCGTCGGCCATGTCAAGCTCGGCGACGAGGGCCGGGTCGCGGCTGACCGTCCATGTCGCCTCGACGGGGCGCGCAATGTCGCACGCATCGAGCGGCGACAGATCCGCACCGGACTCCAGGAGCCAGGCAAGCGCGGACGTGGTGCCGACCTTGAGCAGAAGGGAGACATCGAACTGGTTCGCGTCTCCGCCGATGACGTGAAGACGCCGATAAAGGGCTGCATCGGCGTGGGGTTCGTCGCGCGTGTTGACGATCGGCCGATCGAATGTCGTTTCGAGGCCCACGTCGTTTTCGACATAGTCGGCCCGCTGGGAAATCTGAAAGCCGGGTTCCTGCGACCGCTGGCCGATTCCGACGCGCCCGGCTCCGCAGATGATCGGGCGGGTGACGAAGAACGGCGTGAAGCGGCGCACGATCTCGGAAAACTCGACGCTGCGGCTCATGAGGTAATTCTCGTGGGAGCCGTAGGATGCGCCCTTGCCGTCCACATTGTTCTTGTAGACGAGAACCTCGCGTCCGTCACGGCGCGAGAGAATCTTCATGCCTTCGGCCATGATGCGTTCGCCGGCGCGATCGTATAGGGCGGCTTCCCGCGCGGTGGCCGTTTCGGGCGCGGAATATTCGGGGTGCGCATGATCGACGTAGAGGCGTGCGCCGTTCGTCAGGACAGTGTTTGCCGCCCTGGGCCGGCGAAGCTCCGCTTCGCTTGGCCGCGCAAGCGTCGTTACGGGCGCGTCGCCCGAAGGAGCGGGCATGTCAGGATTGTCCGTGAGCTGGGAGGGATGCGCCGAGGCGCGGTCCCGACGGTATCCGCGTGCGTCGTTGAGGGGATCTTCGCCTCGGTAGTCCCAGCGGACCGCGCCCGTTCTTCCGCTCGCGGAACCTTCGGAGGCGACCGCCTCGACGATGTCCGACGACAGCACCACAGGGTTCGCATGGGGCGCACCGGATTCGAGAATCCCGAATTCGGTTTCAAGGCCGACGATTCGTCGCACGCTCATCAGACAAGACCTCCCGGTATCGCATGTCCCCATTCGGGCCGTTTCGACGTCGGCTGCGAGGAATCCGTGGCCTGCGAGGCGGTGTCGCGTTCGCGAAGCGGACGAACGGCCGTCACCCGCATTCCGTAGGACCGGCCGTTGACCCGCGCCCAGTCGTCGGGACTCGTCATGGAGTTCAGTTCTTCGGATTCGGTCGTCTCCTCACGCACCGCCGCGAGAAGATGACCGCGGGTGATGCCGCGTTCGCCGGTCGTCAGGTAGGACTTGATGGCAATCCTCTTTGCGCGGTCGACGATGCCCGCAAGCATGGCTCCCGAAACGAAATCGGCCACATAGAGCCTTTCCCTCGTGCCGTTGGCGTAGGTGACCTCGATGTATTCGTTTTCCGGCGTCCGCGCGAACAGGGCGTCGACGAAAGCTCGCCGCATTTCTTCCGCAGCCGCGGAAGGCGAGCCGAACCGCGCGACTTCTTCGGAATGGATCGGCAGGTCCTGCGTCAGGTACTTCGAGGCGATGTCCAGGCATCCGTCGTATCCGGGGCGTTCGATGCGCACCTTGACGTCGAGACGCCCGGGCCT
>CACYEE010000016.1 GCA_902773415.1 uncultured Actinomyces sp. | reverse complement strand
CACCCAACCAAACAAGCAAATCCACGACCTCTCAGCACCCCCACGAACACAAACCCCACCTCACAGCAACCGATTTCAGCGTTTGACTCGCCAAACAAGTGAATCCACCTCCTTGCCACGCCAAGAAAAACCTCAATGACAGACACGCTCTGTGGCGCTGAACTCAAGGAACCGGAAGGAACCGCGCGTCCGGGATCCAGGCGCGTTTGGTTGGGGAAGATGTTCAAGAAAGGAGCTTCCCACAAGGATGCTCAAGCTCGGATGGGGTCGGATTCGGAACAACCTTCCGAATCCGACCCCATCCGTTTGCGCAGGTCGGAGTGCCGTGTGTCGCAAAGGGGACAGACTGGCCTCGCATTGGGGACAGTCCCCAATGCGACGCCCGACGGCAGGGCGGCCTAATGGGAAGTCCCTTGGAGCTGGTGCCTGGCCAGCGTGCTTCACTTGGCGAGCGCGTCGCGAATCTCGGTCAGGAGATCGATCTCGGACGGACCTTCCGGTTCCGGCTCCTCCTCCGTCTTCTTCAATTCGTTGAGCTTGTTCATCGGAACAACAATGAAGAAGTAGAGCGCGACAGCGACAAGGAGGAAATTGACGAGCGCGGTGAGGATGGCACCGGGCTGGACGACGGCGTCGCCAATATTGAACTGGCCGACGGAATCGAAGTTGGGCTGACCGAAGATGCCGCCGATGAGCGGGTTGATGAACTTTTCGACGAGGGCCGTCACGACGGCGGTGAACGCGGCACCGATGACCATGCCGACGGCGAGGTCAATGGCGTTGCCCTTGGAAATGAACTCCTTGAATCCCTTGATCATTTTCATTCCTTGAAAAATAGCGAATACAGAAACAGGTGAAAACACCAAGGAAAAGACTAAGGCTGCCTGCTTGGAGTGGCAAAGACGCCCAGAATTAGATTGGTCATACTGCGCATGGTTTCAATGTTTGCAGACATCGACAAGAGAGGGGGAGAGCTCCCCCTCGTATGGCCTCGCTGTGTTGTCATCGGAGTGAATCTGGACATGGTCAACAGAAAGGCGATGTCTTCTCGGATAGACTGGTTGCTGGGCCGCCGGGGCAAGCATGTACCTGCGGACTTCTGTTTGTTGCCTAACCGAACGGTTGTCGATTGAACTCTTTGCGGGAGCAGCCCACCGTGACGCGGCTAGCGATCCCAGAAAGCCTTAAGGAATTATGATGTCTGAAGATTACAGGAATGACGAAGGATTCGAGTCCGCGAAGGACAGCTCGAAAGGCTGGGAACCCGCTTCAGGCCGGGACAATCGTTCTTTCTCGGGTCGCTCGCGTGGTGGGTATCGTGACGAGCGTGGTGGGCGTCGTTGGGACGATCGCGAGGACCGTAGGGATGGTTATCGTGCTTCGCGTGACGATAGGCGTGGTGGGCGTCGTTGGGATGATCGTGGGGATCGTGGCGGGTTCCGTGAGGATCGTCGTGGTGGGTATCGTGACGAGCGTGGTGGGCGTCGTTGGGACGATCGCGAGGAGCGTAGGGATGGTTATCGTGCTTCGCGTGACGATAGGCGTGGTGGGCGTCGTTGGGATGATCGTGGGGATCGTGGCAGGTTCCGCGAGGACCGAAGGAACCATTCGGCCGATTCTCGTTTCGGCCACGAGCCGCCTATTCCCGAGTCTGTTTCTTCACGCGATCTCGACGACGAAGCACGCGGCCACCTGCGTGCCTTGAACAGGGAGAATGCAGAGACGGTCGCACGGCACCTCGTCTATGCGGGGTCGATGATGGACGAAAATCCCGAACTCGCATACGAGCATGCCAGAGCCGCCTACCGTCGCGCGCCGCGAATCGACGTCGTTCGCGAGGCGCTCGGAATCTCCGCCTACCTCACCGGCCGTTACTCCGAAGCTCTCCGTGAGCTGCGAACCTACCGTCGCATGACCGACGACTACTCGCATGTCGCCATCGAAGCGGACTCCGAGCGCGGCCTCGGCCGCGCCGAAAAGGCCCTGCGGTTCATTGACGAGATTCCGCTCAGGAAACTCGACGCAGCATCGACCCTGGAACTCGCCCTCGTCAAATCCGGTGCCCGCGCGGATTGCGGCGACAGCCAGGGCGGGCTCGAGGTTCTTGAACGAATCAACGTCGACAACCTCGACGAGGAACTGCGCGCCCGCATCGAACTCATCCGCTCCGACCGCTACGACGAGCTCGGACGCGAGGAAGAAGCCAAGGCCTTGCGCGAGAAGTGGGAGCCTGTCTTCAGGGGAGACGGCGAGGTCGACTACTTCGAGGAGGAAATCCCCCAGTCCGATATCGAAGAGATTGCAGCGACCGCGACGGACGGCACAGACGAATCCGATGGAGCCGGACCGGCCGTCGGCGTCGCATCTGCCCGAACGGAAGACGAGTGGACGGATCTCGACGACATTTCCGACGAGGACTGGCCCGAGCGCGCCGAACTGGAAACCGGTTCCCCCGAAAGCGCCGAATCCGCCCCCTTGGCTCGCGGCGGGGAAGAGATGCCGGAGCCCGACGACAAGGACGATGCTCCTGCCGACGACGAGGGCGAGGAAGGCGGGTTCCTCGAAACCGCGGAATTGGACGCGGAAGCCCCGGAAGGCCAGACAGCCTCCGAAGACCCCGAATCCGCTCCGGGCGAGGCTACCCCCATCGATGACGACAACGGAGACGATGGCCGTGCCGAGGAACGCGAGGATGTCTGACGCGGCATCGGGCGCGCCTCTGCACGCCCTCTACGACGCCGGCCTGTTCGACCTGGACGGCGTCGTCTACCGCGGCGGAAATCCGGTTCCGCATGCGTCCCGTGCCATTGCCGAAGCGCGGGCAGAGGGCATGCGCCCCGTGTTCGTCACCAACAACGCTGCCCGGACGCCCGCAACGGTTGCGGCACAGCTCTCCAGCCTCGCGATCCCCGCCAAGCCCGGCGAGATTCTCGGAAGCGCGCACGTCGGGGTCGAGCTGGCCGAAGCCGAGCTCGGTGCCGGAGCGCGCGTGCTCCTGTGCGGAGGAGAGGGCCTGCGGGAAGCCGCGAAAGCCTCAAGCCTTGTCGTCGTCGAATCCGCCGAGGACAAGCCCGACGGCGTTATCCACGGCTTTTCGCCCGAAACCGACTGGCGGATGCTCTCCGAAGCGGTCATGGCAATCAGCGGCGGGGCACGCTACATAGCGACAAACCTTGACAGGCTCATCCCACGAGAACGCGGCCTCATGATGGGCGTGGGCTCGCTTGCGAAGGCCGTCGAGCATGCGACCGGCGTCGCGCCGGTTTCCGGGGCAAAGCCGGACGCCCGCATGTTCCGTGCCGCTGCGGCGAAAGCCGGAGCGACGGCTCCCCTGGTTGTCGGAGACAATCTCGACACCGATATTCTCGGTGCCGCGAACTCGGGATACGCGAGTCTTCACGTGCTGACCGGCACCCATTGCGCCCTTGATGCCATGCGTGCGGAGGCAGACCGGCGCCCGCGATACCTCGCGTTCGACCTGAAAGCCCTTGCCAGCCAATACCCGAGAATCCGAATCGGACGCCCAAAGGCGTGGTACGCGATCGAACCCGAGGCCACAGGAATCGACCACGACGAGGTTGCCGCATTCGTCCGCTCCGTCGTTCCCGGGGCCGTCCAAAGCCATGCCGGTCTGCGCGAGGCCCTGTCGGTACAGGTAGCCGACAGTGACGGGACCGTTCGTGCGCACGCCACGCTGGACGCCGATGCCCTGAGAATCGACGGCCGCATCCTCGACCCGCGCGCCTTGGCGGACTCGCAGACCGCCGGCCTCGAACTCACTGAGAACCAGTACCGGGCGGTTGCCCATCTGCTGTGGGCCGTCTTTGACGTCTTGCCGCATTGCCGTGAATCTTTCGAGAACCTGATTGAGACAGGAGCATCCTGATGTCGGCCCCAACTCCGAATTCCGACCACCAGCCCGGCGCGATTGCGACACCCGCGCAGGCGATGCCCGCGAGCATCGACCCGGACATTCTCCTCGCACGGCTTGAAGGCCAGGATACGGCCCAACAAATCGCGACTCTCGAAACCCTGCTCGGCCAGCTCGCCCGCGACCTGTCGAAGGCGCAGGGATAATGGGCCGGCTCAGGCGCGTCGACGCGGAACTCGTCCGTCGCAGGCTTGCGTCGTCACGCACCCGCGCCCAGCAGCTTATCGCCGAAGGGCTCGTCAGTCTCGACGGGGAAGTCGTGCGCAAGGCAGCCCGCCAGATGGATCCGGCCCAGGCCCTTCTCGTCACCGACGCGGCAGGCGAGGACTACGTCTCGCGCGGAGCCCGCAAGCTTGTCGGAGCACTCGACTATCTGGGAGACGAAAGCCCGAAGATCGCAGGAACGCGCTGTCTCGACGCGGGAGCATCCACAGGCGGCTTCACCGATGTCCTGCTGCGCCGCGGTGCCGAGCATGTCGTCGCCGTCGACGTCGGCTACGGACAGATTGCCTGGCGCCTGCGCGAAGATCCGCGTGTCACCGTTCTCGAACGCACCAACGTCCGCACCCTCGACCCGGCTGCCGTCGCTCCGGCACCGGGACTCGTTGTCGCAGACCTCTCCTTCATCTCCCTGACCCTCGTCATTGCGCCCCTCGTCGCGGCAGCAGCACCGGATGCCGGCTTTCTCCTCATGGTCAAGCCCCAGTTCGAAGTCGGAAAGGAACGCCTGGGAACAGGAGGAGTGGTGCGCGACCCGGCCCTGCACGCCGAAACCGTGCTGGCAGTCGCCGATGCCGCACGCAAGGCCGGGCTTTCGATTCGCGCCGTCGCCCCGTCGCCGCTGCCAGGCCCGGCGGGCAATGTAGAGTACTTCCTGTACATGAAGGCGGGAGAACCCGACGCGCTCGGAGCAGGGCTCGAGCAGGCCGTCGCCGAGGCCGTTGCCGCAGGCCCCGCAGGCCAGGGACAGGCAGGAGAGGAATGAAACGCACAATCGCCCTCATCGGAAACGCGACGCACGAAACGGTGGAGGAATCCCTCGCAGCGGCGACGCGAGCCTTCGCCGACCACGCAATCGCTGCCGTGCGGGTCGAAAGCCTCGAAGACGCGCGCGGTGCCGAACTGATTCTCGTCTTTGGCGGCGACGGCACGATTCTCTACGCCGCAGAGTTCGGCCGTCCGCTCGGCATTCCCATTCTCGGAATCAACTACGGTCACGTCGGCTTCCTCAACGAGGCCGAGCCCGAAGAACTCGAACACGTCATCGCCCGAATCGCCGAAGGCAGATGGCACTCCGAACGACGCATGACGATCGACATCGAGGTGTGCCGGCCCGACGGCAGCGTCGAACGGACCTGGGCCCTCAACGAAGCAGCCGTCGACCGGGCCGAAGACTCCCGCATGATAGCCGCAGACATCGGAATCGACGGCCGCGACCTTTCCTCCTTCAAGGCCGATACCATCGTGCTCTCGACCGCCACAGGCTCGACCGCGTACAACTTCTCCGGCGGAGGGCCCGTTGTCTGGCCCGACGTCGAATGCATGCTGCTCACCCCGATTGCGGCCCACGCGCTCTTCACCCGTCCCCTCGTCGTCGGTCCCCGCTCGAAGCTCGAAGTCCGTGTCCGGGACGAGGATGCGCGCGTGTGGTGCGACGGACGACGAATCCTTGCCGCGCCTGCCGGTTCGACAATCACCGCGGTCAAAGGAGCCGAACCCGTCCTGCTTGCACGCATGGGCGACACTCCCTTCTCCGGGCGGCTCGTAACGAAATTCCAGCTTCCCGTCCACGGATGGCGCGAGGCGGGACGCATCTCATGATCGAATCGATCCGCATCGAAAACCTTGGAGTCATCGAGGAAGCCGAACTAAGGCCAGGGCCCGGCCTCAGCGCGCTCACCGGCGAAACCGGTGCGGGCAAGACCATGGCGCTCACCTCGCTTCAGCTTCTCCTCGGAGCAAAGCCGGACCCCGGAAAAGTCCGGCATGGCGCAGACGCCGCCCGAGTCGAAGGAACCTTCGTCGTCCCCGCCGATTCGCCCGTGCTCGCACGCATCGACGACGCCGGAGGCGCCTACGAAATCGACGGCAACGACGCGGTTGTCATCGTCGCCCGGCACGTGCCTGCAACCGGACGCTCCCGCGCCTTCGCGGGAGGCAGATCCGTTCCCGCCGCAACCCTCGCCGCCATCACCGCGAGCCTCGTGACCGTCCACGGCCAAATGGACCAGATTCGCCTCGCCGGTCCTGCACAGCAGCGCAACGCTGTCGACTCCTTCGGCGGCCACACCCTGGCCACGGCCCTCGCGGACTATCGCCACTCCTACGATACGTGGCGCGAAGCCCAGGCCCGGCTCGAGGATTTCGACGCGAACGCGAAGGAAGCGGCACGCGAACGGCTCGCCCTCGAGGCGCTCGTCGCGAAGATCGACGACGTCGCCCCGCGCCCCGGCGAGGAAGCCGAACTCAAGGCCGAAGCGCTCCGCCTGGAAAACGCCGCCGAGCTGTACGCCGCCTACGACGGAGCCAGCGCCGCCCTCCAGGGTTCCGACGAAGTCGAAGCCTCGGCGATCGGAGCGCTCGGCACGGCGCTTGGAGCGCTCGACTGCGCCGGGCATGAAGCCGAAGACCTGCGAACGCGGCTGCGCGCCGCCGAAGCGGAGATTGCCGATATCGCCCAGACGCTTGGGAATCTTGCCAGGAGCTGCGACGGCGACCCCGATCGCCTCGGGCAGATTTATGCGCGAAGGCAGGAACTTGCCGGGCTGCGCAAGGACCTCGGAATGGATCTCGACGATGCGATAGCGGAAGCCGATGCCGCCCGCCAGACGCTCCTTGTGCTCGGAGACCCCGAGACCGCCCGGGCCAAACGAGAAGCGGAAGCGGAAACGGCCCGCTCCGACATGCTCGCCGCCGCCGCGGCCCTCACCGAGCTCAGGACCGGCGCTGCCCGCGAGCTTGAAAGACTCGTCCAGGAAAGCCTTGCCGATCTCGCGCTTGCCGACGCGACGTTCGCCATCGACGTCGCGCCATCCGCCCCCGGAATCACGGGTATGGACAAGGTCACATTTGCCCTCGCCTCGCACCGGCAAGCGCCCCTGAGGCCGATGGCCGAATCCGCATCGGGCGGCGAACTTTCGCGCATCATGCTCGCCCTTGAGGTCGCGCTGGCCGCACGGACGGCCAGCGCGGGCCATACCTTCCTTTTCGACGAAGTCGACGCCGGAATAGGAGGAAAAGCAGCCCTCGCCGTCGGAGCGAAACTCGCGGAAGTGGCGAAAACAAGCCAAGTTCTCGTGGTCACCCACCTCGCGCAGGTCGCCGCGTACGCAGGAAGGCAGATTCGCGTCGTCAAACGCACCGTCGCGAAGGCCACACGAACGACCGTCGAAGAGGTCAGCGGCAAGGAACGCGAGGACGAGCTTGCCCGGATGCTCTCAGGAACGGACTCGCAGGCCGCGCACGCACACGCCGCTGAACTTCTCGCCGCCGTTCGTATGGCATGATGTGGGCGTGGCACTTCGATTCTCCCGAAAGAAGAAGACGCACCGGCCTGGCGAACTTGCCGGGTCCGTTCGTGTCGATGCGCGCACGAAAAACCTTACCAAGCGCTTGCAGGCAGCAGAGATAGCCGTCATCAACCACACCGACATCGACAGGGTCGCAGCCGAAGCTCTCGTGGCCTGCCGCCCCGCAGCGGTTCTCAACGCGGCCAAATCCACGTCCGGGCGATACCCGAACCTCGGACCGTCGATTCTCAACGAGGCGGGAATCCCGCTGATCGACGATCTCGGCGCGCAGATCATGGAGCTGCGTGAAGGCGAGGAGGTGCGGCTCGCCATCGACGGCTCGGTTTTCAGGGACGAGACGCTTTTTGCGAAGGGCACGTGGCAGACAGGCGAAACCATTGCCCACGACCAGGAAGAGGCCCGCAAGGGCATGTCGACCCAGCTCAAGGCATTCGCGACGAACACCATGGAATACGTCGAACGCGAACGCGACCTGATATTCGACGGAGTGGGCGTGCCCGATGTCCGCACGAAGTTCGACGGCCGCCACGTGCTCGTCGTCGTGCGCGGATACAGGTACAAGGAGGATCTTGCCGCCTTGCGGCCCTATATCCGCGAATACCGGCCTGTCATGATCGGCGTCGACGGCGGCGCCGACGCGATTCTCGAAGAAGGCTACCGGCTCGACATGATTGTCGGCGACATGGACTCCGTCTCCGACAAGGCATTGCATTGCGGGGCCGAAATCATCATCCACGCCTACCGCGACGGGCGTGCGCCCGGCCAGAAGCGCGTCGAGGAACTCGGCGTGGACCACACGGTCTTTCCCTGCACGGGAACTTCCGAGGACGTCGCCATGCTTATCGCCGACGACAAGGGCGCCGACCTCATCGTCGCCGTGGGAACCCACAATACTCTTGTCGAGTTTCTCGACAAGGGCCGCTCGGGAATGGCCTCCACCTTCCTCACCCGGCTCGCCATCGGCGGGAAGCTCATCGACGCCAAAGGCGTCTCCCTTCTGTACCGCTCTCGAATCTCCACGTGGCAGCTTGTTGCGCTCGTGCTCGCAGGAGTCGTCGCCATCATCGCCGCCCTCTGGTCAACCGCGGGCGGCCAAACAATGTTCGGCATCTTCCAGGCCTGGCTGTCCGACGGCTGGAACTGGATCAGCAACCTGTTCTGAGAAACGGAAGAGAAATGGTCGACTTTCGCTATCACCTCGTGTCGCTTGTCTCCGTATTCCTCGCCCTCGCGGTGGGAATCATCCTCGGAGCAGGCCCGCTGCAGAACTCCATCGGAAACACGCTTCAGGACCAGGTGACCGAGCTGCGCACCTCCCGAAACGAGGCGCGCGCCCAAGCCAAGGAAGCGGCCGACGCGCGCGAGGCGGCCGACGCGGCGCTCGACGTCGCCGGTGTCCAGCTCACCGCCGGAACTCTCGAAGGCCGCACCGTTGCAGTGCTCGTGTTCCCGGGAGCCGACAGCGACGCCTACGAGCAGGCCAAGGCCAAAATCGAAGCGGCCGGAGGCTCCATCGTTTCGCGCGTCGCGCTCGACAAGGGCTTCGTGACAGCGGCGAACGGCTCCTTCCGCAACGCGCTCGCCGGGCAGATGGGAGCCATCGAAGGGGTGGACGATTCGGCGGACTCGACGGTGCGTCTGGCCGCAGCGCTCGACACGGTGCTCCGCAAGGGAACCGGAGACGCGACAGCCGCGGCGATGATGGGATACTTCACGTCCGTCGACTCCGAACACGTCCTCATCCGGGTCGAGCAGGAACCGGCTGCCGCGGCCGATGCCGTGTTCATGGTCGTCCCCGAGTCGACGGTCCCCGAACCCGACCCCTCGGCAACCATGAGCGCCGAAGAGGAAGCCAAGGCCGACGATGTCCGGGCCGCCAACGCCATCTACACGAGCCTCTTTTCGACCTTTGCCGGACGCGGCCCCACGGTTGCTCTCGGAGTGGCCGAAAGCGGTTCCCTTCTTGAGGACATGCGCCCCCTGGCAAACGGCTCGACAGTCGACTCGCCGGGCACCATCGCCGGAGACTACAACACGGCTTTCGCGATTGCCGCGGAAATCGCGGGCCAGCATGTCGACCTCGGCTCGGGCGACGGGGCACGAGCCCCCTTCGGAACCCGTATCGACGTAGCGAGGCATGATGAAGGCTAGGACGGTTTTCTCGCGCGCGGCAGCGGCCGGGCTTGGCGGCGCGGCAGCCCGCATCGCGACTCGGATCGTGGCGGCGTATCCTTCGGCCTTCGAATCGTGGACACGCCAGCATTCCGACGGCACCCCTGTCTCGCTGACGGAGGGCATTGCCGCGAGCGCAGGAACGCTCGCAGGGGCTCTCGCCGCTCCGAAAGGCGCGCGCGAAGGCGCGCTCATCGCCATCGGTGCGGGTTCGCTTGCGGGATACATCGACGACCATTTGGAAGAGCGTTTTCCTGCGCAGGGCAAGGGCCTGCGTGGCCATATCGGGGCCTTGCGCGAAGGCAAGATTTCCTCGGGCGCCCTGAAGATTCTCATCGTCGGCACGGGCGCGGCCGCCGGAACCCTGTTCCTTGAACGATCCGGCGGGACGGTTCGCCGCCTTGTCCAGTGGGGGAGCCAGACGGTGCTTGTCGCCGGGTCGGCAAACCTCATGAACCTTCTCGACCTTCGCCCTGGCCGGGCCGTCAAGGCCGGCACGGCTGCGGCAATCGCCTCCGTGTTTTCCACGAACCCCGTCAATGCGCTCCTTGCCGCCGGCACGCTCGGAGGCGGTCTTGCATGCCTGCCCGAGGATTTGCGCGGAGAGACGATGATGGGCGACATGGGCGCGAACGCCTTCGGCGCGGGCCTCGGCATGGCCATCGCTTCCGTGCATTGCCCGTGGATTCGGTGGGCCGGCGTGATTGACGTTGTCGGATTGACGCTGCTGTCGGAAAAGGTCTCCTTCACGAAGGTCATCGCCGAGACGCCGTGGCTCGACCGGCTCGACCGGCTCGGACGGCCGTAGGCGTCATGGCGCGAAAGCTCGGCGCTTCCGTGGCCGGCGCGGCCGGAACCATCGCAATCCTGACGCTGCTGTCCCGGCTGGTCGGCTTCGTTCGCGTCTGGGTCCAGAACGGCGCCTTGGGGGACACCGTGGCCGGCGTCGCCTTCTCGACGTCGAACACGGTTCCGAACGTCCTGTTCGAGGTGACGGTCGGCGGCGCTTTGGCCGGAGCCGTCATTCCGCTGATTTCAGGCTTTCTTGCGACGGGAAAGCGGCAGGAAATGGAGCGCACCGCCTCGGCGCTTGCGACGTGGATCCTGGCAATCGGACTGCCCGTCGCGGCCTTCGTCGCCCTTGGCGCCCGCCCCCTCTGCGCGCTCCTGCTCGGTGCCGACGCTCCGGCAGCGGAGGTCGAGCTTGCCGCGACGCTGCTGCGGATGTTCGCCGTGCAGATTCCGCTCTACGGTCTCTCGGTCGTATTCACGGGGGTGCTCCAGGCACACAAGAGGTTTTTCGTTCCCGCGCTTGCCCCCATGCTGTCCTCGGTGGTCGCCATTGGCGTCTTTG
>CACYEE010000015.1 GCA_902773415.1 uncultured Actinomyces sp. | reverse complement strand
CTCCGTTTCGCGCTAACATCCCCAAGCGAGACCCCCGCCGGCCCGGCAAGACCACACGGGCATCTCATGTATCCTCGTCGCATGCACGCACAACGGCCAACGCCCCAGCCGCGCAACCTCCGTCGAATCCTCGCAGTCGGCACACTCGTCGCACTGGCCATCGCGGCCGCCACGCTCGCGCTCCCGACACGCCCGACACTCGCCACCCCCGAACCAACCGACCGCAACATCATGCTCGTGCTCACCGGCGACATCACATGGGAAGACGCCGCCACCCACCCCGAATCGAGAATCGCCCAGCTCGCGCCGCACGCCCAAACCGCCAACCTCCTCCCACAGGCCCTTGCCACGGCCTGCCCCTACAACGCCTGGTTCCTCCTCTCCGCCGGCCGCCCCTCGGACACCCTCGGCACCCAGGAAACCGGCTGCTTCGACATTCCCCTCACCCCCGGCAGCGAACTGCCCAACGCTGGCGCATATCGGGAAGCAATGGAAAAATGGAACGACCGGGCAACCCCCGGAACCTTCGCCTCCGCACTCGCCGATGCAGGCATCGACACCCAAGCAATCGGAACCGGAGCCGGCATCATGCTTGCCGACACCGAACTGCGCGTGCCCGCCCGGTACGAGCCCGCACCATCCGACGACACGGAACTTGCCGCGCTCACATCATCCTCCGCCCGCGAACACAAACTCACCGTCGTCGACGCCGACCGGCGCACGCGACCTCTCGGCGACGCTCCCGAAACGGAAAACACCGAGGCCAACCTTGCCCGGCTCGACGCCATCGCCAACGCGGCCCCTGCCGGAACCCGCCTGCTCGTTGCCGCAGCCAACCCCGGCCCCCGAAGCGAAGAGTGGCCCCAACCCTCGCTTCTGTTCTGCATCGACATTCCCGCACCGGACGGCTCCCCCGCCCCAGGCACGCTCGCCCCCGCAATCCTTTCATCCTCGGATGTCCGCCAAACAGGCTTCGCCCAACTCACCTCGATCCCCCCGACCATTCTTCGATGGCTCGACCTCCCCATCCCCGCCGAGATGAACGGCGGCACCCTCAACGCCGACACCTCCGCCTGCCCCGGCTCCAAGAACTGCGCCAACGCTACCGGCCAGCTGCTCTCGAACGCGCGACATGCCGACCTTGCGGCCCGCTACTACGGCCTCTTCGGGAAAACCTACATCTCAGTCCTCCTTGCCTGCCTGGCCGCCGCCACGATCGCCCTCGCCGCTCCGTTTGGGCCACGAATCGCACGCAGCACTCCCGCCTCCGCCGCATTCCAATGGGGACTGCTGGCCCTGTCTTGCGTCCCCTTCGGCGCGCTCGTCGCCAACCGGCTCGGATGGTGGAACTCGCCGCGGCCCTGGTTCACCGTCCTCGCCGAAATCTCCATGCTCGCTGCGGCCCTGGCCGCCATCGCGCTTGCGCTCGGAGCATTCTGCAAAGCGGAGGCACGCACCGTCGCCCCGATGCTCGTTGCGACAGGCGCGACCGCTGCCGCATATCTGACCGACGTCGCCTTCGGTTCGCACACAATCGCCAACTCGTTCTTCGGGTTCCTCCTCGTAATCCGCGGCCGGTTCTACGGAACCAACAACGAAGCGTTCCCCGCAATTTTCGTCGGCACCCTCCTCGCGCTTGCCTTCCTTGGCGTCCGGCTCCGCGGACCCGACAGCGACGCGGGCATTCCAGAGCACCGTTGGCGGGCGGCGGGATGCGTCGGAGGCATCGGCCTGGCCGTTCTCGCAATCGAGGGAGCCCCGGGCCTCGGCACGGACTTCGGCGGAGTTCTCGCCCTCCTGCCAGCCCTCGCGCTGCTTGTGCTGCTCGTCGGCCGCTTCCGCATGTCCGTGGCAAAATCCATTGCGGTCGGCACGGCAACGCTTGGCGTCATTGCGGCGGCGTCCCTTGCGGACTGGATGCGCCCCGCCGGTTCGCGCACCCACCTGGGCGGCTTCGTCCAGCAGATCATCGACGGCACCGCATGGCAGTACGCCATCATGCCGAAGCTGCGAGCGAACCTGCATCTGCTCACGCATGACCGATGGGGGCGCTTCGCCTTTGCCGCGCTCGCCTTCTGCATTCTCGTGCTCGGCCCCGCATTGGCCGCACGAGGGCGCGAGACGCGCCAGGAATCGACGGCAGATGCCAGCGTACGCCGACGCCGCAGCCCGTGGGCCTGGCCGGTCCAAGACGCGGGCGCGCCAGGCTCGGGTCTTTTGCGACGCAGCGCAAGCCTGCGAATCGGCCTCGTCGCCATTGCCGTCGCATGCCTGATCGGTTCGGCGCTCAACGATTCGGGAATCATCATCACCGGCATTGCGCTCGCCGTTCTCACCCCTTCGCTCGCCGCGACCATGCTGCGCGACCATGCCGAACACGCCCCGGCGGCCCGCGTCGCCCCGCACAAGACGCATGGCAGCGCAAAACGGAACG
>CACYEE010000014.1 GCA_902773415.1 uncultured Actinomyces sp. | reverse complement strand
GCCAACACGGCAGGGCGTCAATGAACAACACCCAAACCACCCAGACCGAAAAAACCGGAGCCCACTCCATGTTCTGGTTCGGGCCGGTAAAGATGAAGATGCCGGTGCTGTCGCCGGGCCTGATGGCGTTGCCGGGCGTCAGGCATGTTCCGGCTCCTTGCGCTGTTGACGTTGGGGCGGTGCCCTGCAATGCCGTGCGGCAAAGGCCCAGCCGTCGCCGTGTCCGGCCCTTTAGACTTGCCCCATGAACGCCTTCACCTTCTTCGATGTCGAGACGCCGAACCGGTCCAACGGCCAGATTTGCCAGATTGGCGTCATCCGCACGGATGGCAGTGGGCGTGAAGAGTACAAGCGCGGCTTCCACGTCGACCCGCAGACCTATTTCGACGCCTTCAACGTGCGGCTTCACGGAGTTTCGCCTCGGCATGTTGAAGGCGCGCCCACTTTGGCCGAGCTGTGGGAAAGCGAGCTTTGGGACGTCTTCGCCGAGGCCACCCTCGTCGCCCACAACGCCAAGGCCGTCGACCTTCGCATTCTGGCCAAGGATCTGGCGCGCTACGGCATCGAGCCGCCCGCAACCGACTACATCTGCACGCTCGCGATGGCTCGCGCGAACCTCTCCTTCCTTCCCTCCAAGGGCCTGGCCGCGGTGGCAAGCCACTATGACGTCGCCCTCGCGCGCCACCACGACGCGCTTTCGGATGCCGAGGCCTGCGCCGGCATCTTCTGGGCCATGGTCGACCAGTTCGGCATGCCGGCCCCGAAGCCCTTCGCTTGCGCCGGCACATTGCGATAGGAACCAACTCTTGCGGAGCGGGAGCGTCAATGCGTCGGCCTGCTCGAATGAAGGCGACGCCGGGGTGCGTCTGGTTGTTTGGCGTGTGAGGGGTTTGCTGGTTTCTTGTGCTGGTTGTGTGGTTGGTGCTGTGCGGCCTTGTCGTGTTCGGCAGGGGAGGGCTTCGTGGTGGTCGCTGCGGCGGTGGCGGTCTCGGGATGGACTTCGCCGAGCGTGCGCCAGGTCCTCATGGGCATCGGAGACGGCCAGGGGGCACCCCGACCGTCCCGCGCGCGGCCAGGCCGGACAGGAAGCCCGGCTACGGCATGCGCGTCCCGGCGCTGGCGCAGGCGAAGGACGGGAAATGGCGCCTCCGTCGTCCCCGATGCCGATCGCGGTCGGGAAGGCCTGCGTGCGCGCGTGTCCGCCCGTCCGCGCCTTGACGCAGGTCGCGTCCGGGAACAGGCAGGCGAAGGCCATGCCGGACCGGTCGCGACACGCCCGCGCAGACTCGTCTCTTTGTCGCATGTGTCACATGGTGTCGCTTCGTATCCTGCGGTGTCGGTGGAGCACGGCCTGTAGGCGCACGGGTCGGGTGGGCAGATCTCCCCTGCATGCAGCGGATTTGGCGTACCATATGACGTAAAAGCGACTCGTTGGGAGGTGCCATGACGGTCATCAAGCCGGTGTCGGATTTGCGACACTACAACGCCGTGTTGGAGGATGTGCGCCCAGGTTCGCCTGTGCGCCTCACGGTCAACGGGCGAGGCAAGTATACCATTCGTGACATTTCCGAGGATATCGAGTTTGCCCGGACCAAGGCGATGCTCGAACTCATGATCGAGCTGGGCAGGGGAAAACGGTCGGGCGAACGCGACGGCTACCTTGACATTGGCGACGTTCGCGAACTCTTCACCGCCGGGGACGAGTGATGGGCGGCACCCGGTATTCGCGTGCCGCCGTTGCGGACATGCATCAGCTGGCCGAAGAGGTCGAACTCGTTTCGGGCAATCCGCAGGTTGCGGCGGAACACGTCAAGGCCCTGATGGAATGGGTCGACGGCAGTTCCCGAGATCCCCGGGCGCGCACGAATCTCGTGTTCGAGGGCAAGCCGACCGGCTATTCCTACATCGTGCATAATGGCTACGTCGCTTTCTACCGTGCGGATGGCGACGCGATTCCGGTCGACAGGGTTCTTCCGCTGCGCAGCAATTTTCTCGGAGTGCTCGGCTTCGGAACTGCGGCCGACTAGCGTTCTGCGGCTTGGACGGCGGCCCCGTCTCGTCGTCCTGTTTCCTTGCCCGTTCCGTTGTCGTGCTCCCGTGCGTCGCGCTTGACGTTTCCCAAGGGTGCGGCTGTCCTTGCCCAAGCCGGGGCGTCAGTCCCCGTACTCCTCCAGGAATTCCCTCATTCCGGGAAGCGCAAAGGCGACCGATCCGCGGCCCGCGCGCGTGATGACCCCCTGTTCGACGAGACGCTGGCGGTATACCCGGGCGTAGCTGGGGCTTTTCCCCATCCGTTCGCTAATGGCGCTGATGCTGGAAGGCCCGGGGGCGAGGGTCATTGCATGGAGGAAGGCCCGGTCCTGTTCCGAAAGTGCGGCGTAGGTGCGACGCAGGACGCCGTTGAAATAGTCGCGCCGGCCTGTGCGTGCGGCGATTCGTGCGGCTTCGGCGTCCACGTTTTTCGTGCTGCGGGCGAGCTCCCAGGCGTGAAAGCCGATGAGCTGAAGCAGGTAGGGAAAGCCGTCGATTGCCGCAGCAAGCGTGTCTGCGGCTTCCGGTTCGATCGTGACTTTGGTTGCCCGGAAGGTTTCGAGCAGCGCGTCGCGAATTTCAGCGTCGGCTACCCGTTCGAGTTCTCGCTGGTTTGCGCGCAGGAGGAACGAGACGGAGCGGTCCTGGAGCAATGCGGACACGTTTGCCGGCAGGCCTGCCATGAGCAGGCCGACCTTGCGTTCTTCTCTGACGAAATGCTGGAAGGCGGCGGCGACTTCCCTGAGTTCGTCGCTGTCGGAAACGACTTCGTCCACGGCAAGAAGAAGGCCGATGTCGAGTTCTTCGAGTTCGTCGAGAATCTCGCCGATGCTGCTTCGCCAGTTCCCGCCAGATTTCTTCGAGGGCTCGAACTCGACGCCGACCACATGGCTGACGCTGAGCGATTTCACTCTCGGTGCCGCCTTTGTCGACAGGAATTCGGAGGCCGCCTTGCGGGTCTCGAAGAGGAGGTCGTCGAGCAGGCCCGGAAGGGCGGTGGCGTTTGCCGTGACCCATCCGCGTTGTTGGGCCTCCAGCGAAAGGTACGAAATCAATGCGGTCTTTCCCGACCCTCTCGGGCCGACGAGAATCGTGCATAGCGCGGGGTCGCCGCCTGGGGAATCGAAAGCGCGCCGCATTTCGGTGACCAGCGGCTGGCGTCCAACGAGAATCGGCGGGACGCGGCCAAAGGCCGGAGTGAACGGATTGGGAACGGTGGCGGTCATGGCGTTTCCTTCGCACGTTGGTTCTCGGGTTCATTCTAGTGGTCCGATTTGCTTCCTTTATTTCTTTTGCTCTTTTTTGTTTCTTTTGCGGTTTGCTTTGACCTGTGGAAACATCGGAAGAAGCATGCGGTGTCCATGCGTGTTTGCGGTTGGTGCGGCCGTGTCCGGTTTCCTCGGCGACGACGAGGGGGCAAGAGCGTATCAAAGGGGTCAGACCCCTTTGATACGTCGATTGGGGACGGCGACGAGCGGAAGGCCGGCGCGGGCTTGCTCGCGCGAGACTGGAACGAGGAAGCTGTGAGGGGGAGCGAAGCGACCGAACACAGTCCCCTTTCCGAGACCCGACTGCGGGAGGGCGTCCCCGTTTTCCTCATGGCGGACGCGCCGCGCCCCGAAAACGTCCAGCCTGTAAGATGAACAGGCAAAGACGCCTTCAGATGCGGGCTCTTTGCGCGCGCCGCCCGGCGCTCGCGCACGTCGTTCGGACCGCACGCCGCACACAATGCACGTCGGCCAGACCAGCGCGGCCCGAACGCATCCGAAGGAGCGAACATGCCTGCAGTCATCATTCTCGGAACCCAGTGGGGCGACGAAGGCAAGGGCAAGGCCACCGACCAGCTCGGCACCCGCGCCGACTACGTCGTCAAGTACAACGGCGGCAACAACGCTGGCCACACGGTTGTCGTCGACGGCGAAAAGTTCCCGCTCCACCTCCTGCCCGGCGGCATCCTCTCCGAAGGCTGCACGCCTGTCATCGGCGGCGGCGTCGTCGTCGACCTTGAGGTGCTCTTCAAGGAAATCGAGGACCTCGAATCGCGCGGCCGCGACACTTCCCGCCTGAAAATCTCCGCCAACGCCCACGTCATCACCCCCTACACCCGCAAGCTCGACAACCTTTCCGAACGCACCCTCGGCGAACGCAAGATCGGCACCACCGGACGTGGCATCGGCCCGACGTATGCTGACAAGATTTCCCGCGTCGGCATCCGCATCCAGGACCTCTTCGACGAATCCATCCTGCGCCAGAAGGTCTCCAGCGCCCTTGAGCAGAAGAACCGCCTGCTCGTCTCCTACGGCGAAGAACCCTTCGAGCCGGAAGCCGTCGCCGCCGAGTTGCTCTCCTACGCAGAGCGCGTGCGCCCGATGGTTGTCGACACCGTGCTCGAACTCAACAACGCGCTCGACGACGGCAAGACCGTCCTCTTTGAAGGCGGACAGGCCACCATGCTCGACATCGACTTCGGCACCTACCCCTATGTCACCTCCTCGAACCCGACCGCCGGCGGCGCCTGCACCGGCACCGGTGTCGGCCCGGCGCGTGTGGACCGTGTTGTCGGCGTGGCCAAGGCCTACGTGACTCGCGTCGGCGAGGGTCCTTTCCCTACCGAGCTTTTCGGCGAGGAGGGGGAGTGGTTGCGCGAGGCCGGCCGCGAGTACGGTGTGACGACGGGCCGTCCGCGTCGTTGCGGCTGGTACGACGCTCCGGTTGCGCGTTATGCGACCCGTGTCAACGGCCTGACCGATCTTGTGGTCACGAAACTCGACGTGCTTGGCGGTCTTGACAGGATTCCGGTCTGCGTCGCGTACGAAATCGACGGCAGGCGCGTCATGGAAGTTCCCGCCAGCCAGACGGACTTCCACCATGCCAGGCCCGTCTACGAGTGCCTCGACGGCTGGAAGTCCGACATTTCCGGCTGTCGCGCGTGGGAAGAGCTTCCGGCGCGCGCCCAGGCGTACGTCGAATACCTTGAGCGGGTTTCGCGTTGTCGGATCTCCGTCATCGGCGTTGGCCCGGAACGCGACCAGGCGATCGTGCGACACGACCTTGTCTAGCGGCGCGG
>CACYEE010000013.1 GCA_902773415.1 uncultured Actinomyces sp. | reverse complement strand
GCGCGGTGGCGGGCGAGGACTTCTTCCGCGTGGTCGAGGGATGCGGTTTTGTCTTCGGCGGTGAGTTCGGCGTCGGCGTCGTTTTCGACGATGTCCGTGTCGTTTCCGACGACGCGGGGCGTGGCGTCGCGGGTTTCGGCGTCGGCTTCGGCCTGGGCGCGGTGGCGGGCGAGGACTTCTTCCGCGTGGTCGAGGGATGCGGTTTCGTCTTCGGCGGTGAGTTCCGCGTCGGCTGCGCTTTCGACCACGTAGCCGGTTTCGTCCTTCAGTTCGTCATTCATTGGGGGATACCTTCCTCGGTTTCGTCGGCCGGTTGGGCGTCGACTACCTGAATCGGCGCAATCGGCACATCTGCATTGACATCGACGGTAGGGGATTCGGTGTTGACGACGGGCGCCGTCGGATCGCCCTCGAATCTGGGAAGCGGGACCCCGGCGTCGTCGGGATGCCCGAGCGGCGGAACCGGAACCGGACCCGTAGCGGGCCCTTCGGAGGCGACGGACCCGCTCGCGGGCCACGAGACGCCGGAGGCTTCGGGATGCGCGCCGGGCACGGCGGACGGGCCGGCGTCCTGCGATGCGTCGTCGCCGTCGTGCCTGTAGCGGCGCAGCACGACGAAAAGGAGGGCGACGCCTGCGAGGCCGACGACGGCAAGCGTCGCAAGCTCCCACGCGAGGGCCGTGGAACCGCGGAAGGACTTCTTTCCGGTGACGGCGATTCCGTCCGCAATGCCCGCGAGGGAACGGTAGGTCGCATGGTTGCCCTGGATGTCGGCCTCCCCGCTTGCCTTGAGGACGTCGCCCGGCATGGCGACGTCGAGCGTGAAATTCGCCTGCGTGTCGAGCAGGGCCAGCTCCTTGGCGCGAACGTCTCCGAGCATGTCGGGGGAAAGGGCAAGCGTAAAGGTCGTGTCGTCCTCGGAGAGAACGGGGCCGTCGAGCGCGTTGGGACGGACGACGCGCACGCGGCATCCGCCGTGCCCGCCGCTTTCGTAGTCTTCGAGGTCGTAGTCGAGGCCGGCGGCGGCAAGGCCCTCGGCTGCGATTTCGCAGGAAAGCCCCTTGGCGGCGAAGGATCCGTCGGAGTCGTACAGGTCGAGCGTCATGGCAACGGTCGCGTCTTCTCCGACTTCGACCGTCGCGTTCGCCTCGCAGCCTGCGAGAACGAGCGCAGCGGGAACGAGGAGAGCTGCGGCAAGGCGTGCGCCCATGATTTTCCTTCCGGTTGGCTGACATGGCAAGTGTAGTCGGTGGGCGCGTCGAGGGCGAACCGTTGAGCTGGACACGCACGGCACGGTACGGGACAGGCCGATTCGCGGAGCCGGATGGTACGGTAAAGAGAAGTACCGAAGGAGCAGGAATGTCATATTCAACCGAGATCGCTTTCGCCATCACCGATTTCCTTCAGAAGGACGACTGGCGATACAAGTTCGACGACGAGAAGGAAATCATCCGCATGGGGGTGAACCTCAAGAACAAGATGGGGTCCGCGCAGTACTTCATCGACCTGCGGGACGACAAGTACATGGTTTTCCTTGTGCTTCCCGTCAAGGCGGACGAGGAGTCGCGGCCGGCGGTTCTCGACCTTCTCAACCGGATCAACTACGACATGATCTTCTCGAACTTCGAGATGGACATGAAGGACGGCGAGGTGAGGATCCGCATGTCGGTCGACTGCGAGGAATGCCTGCCTTCAGAGCAAGTCGTCAAACGCTCGATCTACATCCCGGCCATGATGGCCGAAGAATACGGCAACGCCGTCATGAAGGTCATGATGGGCATCATGCCGCCCGACCTCGCCTACATCGAGGCCAACCGCGAGCGCGGCGAACGCCACCGACAGGCCGGCGAATAGAAGGCTCCCGCGTATCAAAGGGGTCAGACCCCTTTGATACGCGAGTGCCGCATCCGGCCCACCGGCCTGCGCAAACGTCCCGGGCAGGAAACCCGTCACGGTCCCGAAAAACGGCCGGGCGTTTCGCGAACCGGACGCGCGCGCCTATACTGGGCGCGCACGCCACCCGCGTCGCCCATGCAACGACGCAAGACCCGCAAGCGCCGGGCCCTGACCGAAAGACGGGAACACGACATGTCCGAATCGACCTATCAGCTCATCGCCCTGGCCGTCTATTTTCTGCTTATGCTCGCAATCGGCTACTACTCCTACCGCAAGGTCAAGGGAGTCGACGGCTTCTTCCTCGCCGACCGCGAACTCTCGCCGTTTACGGCAGCGCTCTCGGCCAACGCCGCCGACATGTCAAGCTGGCTGCTCATGGGCCTGCCCGGCGCCGTCTATGCCGCCGGACTGTTCGAGGCGTGGATCGCCATCGGCCTCACCTTCGGCGCCTGGCTCAACTGGAAATTCGTCGCTCCGCGCCTGCGCGCCTACTCCGAAATCGCCGACGACGCCATCACCATTCCCTCCTTCTTCTCCAAGCGCCTCAAAGGCGACCCGCGACCGATCCGCATCGCCTCGGCGCTCGTCATTCTCGTCTTCTTCACCGTATACGTCTCCTCGGGCATGGCCGCAGCAGGCAAGTTCTGCAACTCGACCTTCGGCTGGCCCTACGAGGCGGGCATGGCGATCGTCGCCGTCATCACCCTCCTCTACACGCTCTTCGGAGGCTTCCTCGCCGCCACCCTCACCGACGTCGCCCAAGGCCTCCTCATGGCCGCGGCGCTCGTGCTCGTCCCGATCGCCGCCGTCGTCGAACTCGGCGGCTGGAGCGGGGCGACCGTCGGAATCACCGACATCAATCCCGACGCCCTCAACCTTTTCGCGGGCCTGGGAGACAAAGGCGCCGTCGCCTGGACCGTCGCCCTCGTCTCCACCGCGGCCTGGGGCCTGGGCTACTTCGGCCAGCCGCACATCGTCGTGCGATTCCTCGCCCTTCGCGATCCGCGCGAGGCGAAAGTCTCCCGTCGCTTCTCCTTCGTATGGATGTCGATCACCGCAGCCGGATCGATCGCCGTCGCCCTCATCGGCATCTCCTACTTCGCCGGCTCGCCCGCCCTCCAGCTCGACGATCCCGAAACCGTCTTCCTCCTCATGAGCCGCATCTTCTTCCATCCTCTCCTGGCCGGCTTCGTTCTCGCCGCCGTTCTCGCCGCGGTCATGTCCACGATGTCGAGCCAGCTCATCGTCTGCTCCTCCGCCCTCGTCGAAGACCTCTACAACATGGGCGGGCGCAAGGCATCGGCGAAGACGGAACTGAACTTTTCCCGCATCGCCGTCCTCCTCGTCGCGCTCGTTGCCGCCATGCTCGCAATGGACAAGGACTCCTCGATCTTCTCCATCGTCGCTTTCGCCTGGGCCGGCTTCGGCGCCTCCTTCGGGCCTCTCGTGCTGCTATCGCTCTACTGGAAGCGCCTGACCTCCAGCGGCGCCTTCTGGGGCCTG
>CACYEE010000012.1 GCA_902773415.1 uncultured Actinomyces sp. | reverse complement strand
GAGAGTTCCTTCGGTCAGCGTTCCGTAGTGGACGTTCAGCCCCTTGACGGGCGCCTGGACGTCCTGGACGTCGACGAAGGCTCCGCCAGCCGAACCGATCGTGCCGTGGTCTGCGAGCTGGCCGCCCATCTCCGCCCAGAACGGGGTCTGGTCGAGGACGACGCCGACCTCCGCCGGGCCGTCAACGGCGGGAACGGGCTTGCCCTGGCAAAGAATCGCAATGACCTTGGCCTCCGCCTGCGATTCGGCGTATCCGAGAAAGCGCGTCGCTCCCCCGTTTTCCTTCATGATGTCCTGGTAGATGCCGGCGTCGACATGCCCGGCCTTCTTCGCCTGCGCATCGGCGCGGGCACGGTCCTTCTGCTCCTGCATGAGCCGGCGGAATTCGGCCTCGTCCACGGCCACGCCCTGTTCGGCCGCCATTTCGAGGGTGAGGGCGATCGGGAAGCCGTAGGTGTCGTGGAGCGTGAAGGCGTCCGAACCGGGCAGAACGACGCCCTTGCCGGCCTTCTTCGCCTTCGACACGGCGGTATCGAAAATCTGCGTGCCGGCATTGAGAGTGCGGCGGAAGGACTCCTCTTCGGTCAGGGCCACCTGGAGAATCTGGTCAAAGCCGGTCTCCAGCTCCGGGTAGGACTCCTTCATCGCGTCCTTCGACGCGGTGACGAGATGCCCCATGACCGGCTCGTCCACGCCGAGCAGGCGCATCGAGCGAATCGAGCGGCGCATGAGGCGGCGCAAAACGTAGCCGCGGCCGTCGTTGCCGGGGCGCACGGCGTCCCCGATAAGCATGAGCGAGGAGCGGACGTGGTCGGCGATGACGCGCATGCGCACGTCGTCCTCGGCGTTCGCGCCGTACTTCTTGCCGGTGATCTCCTCCGTCTTGGCGATGACGGGGAATACCTGGTCGGTCTCGTACATGTTCGCCTTGTCCTGCAAGAGGAAGGCGATGCGCTCAAGGCCCGCGCCGGTGTCGATGGCCTGCCGGGGCAGCTCGCCGAGCAGCGGGAAGTCCTTGCCTTCGCCTTCTCCGCGCAGGAATTCGTCGAAGACGAGGTTCCAGATTTCGAGGTAGCGGTCGCCGCCCGGATCGACCGTGCCGCCGACGGCCTCCGGGCCGAACTCGGGGCCGCGGTCGTAGTGGATTTCGGCGCAGGGACCGGCAGGGCCGGGCTGGCCGGTGGACCAGAAGATCTCCTCGCGCTTGAGCTTGACGATGCGCTTCGGGTCGAGGCCGATATCCTTCGTCCACGTGTTGTACGCGACGTCGTCGTTCTCCCAGATGGTGACCCAGATGCGGTCGCCGTCAAGGCCGTAGCCGCCCTCGGACTGCCTGGAGGTGAGGAGGTCCCATGCGAGGGTGGAGGCACCCTCCTTGAAATAGTCGCCGAAGGAGAAGTTGCCGCACATCTGGAAGAAGGTGCCGTGGCGCGTGGTCTTTCCCACGTTCTCGATGTCGTTGGTGCGGATGCACTTCTGGACGGAGGCGACACGGGGCCAGGGCGCCGGCTCGGTTCCCACGATATAGGGGATGAAGGGCACCATTCCGGCGATGGTGAACAGGATGGACGGGTCGGGGGAAACGAGCGGCACGGACTCGGCGATGTGATGGTCGTTCTTCGCGAAGAAATCGAGCCAACGCTTGCGGATTTCGGCTGTGCGCATTGTCTTACTCCTCGGTAGAAGTCGGGCTGGCGGTCTGGGAAGGCTGGGAAGGTTCGGCGTTCGGTCCCGGCATTGCCGAAGGCGCGCGATTGGGCTTGTTGCGGCTTTCCCACTTGCTCTTCGCCTTTTCGGCGCCGCGGCGTGCGGCAAGGAAAGGCGCGCCGACGGTCGAGGTGACGAGCGTCGTCATCGCCGAAATGTCCTCGCTTGTCCGTGCGGCGGCGGAGGTGATGGTATCGAGGCGGGCAATCTGGCCGTTGGCGTCGCGAACGGTCTGGGCCGCCTCGTCGATTGCGGGAAGCGTGTGGTCGGTGAGCTCCACGAGCGAATCGGCAAGACGGTCGAGAACTTCCGAGAGTTTGCCGATGGGCCGGATAAGCGCGATGACGAGAGCGACGAAAGCAAGCGAGGCAATCATTCCCGCAATGCCGCCGAGGGTAATCTGCACGAGTCTTGACCTCCCGATAGCACGAACGCGCCCCGAAGGGCGCGCTCGTGAGGATGAATCAGCGCGAGTAGTGTTCGACGACCATCTGGACGTCGCACGTGACCGGAACCTCGGCGCGCTTGGGGCGACGCACGAGCGTGAACTTGAGCTTTTCGAGTTCGACGTCGAGGTAGTCGGGAACCTTGGGCAGCACGTCGCGGTGGGCGCCCTGGGCGGCCACGAGGAACTGCGGAGAGGCCTGCGAGCGGGGCTTGACCTGAACGATCATGCCCGGCTTGACACGGAAGGAGGGACGGTCGACGATTCGGCCGTCAACCATGATGTGGCGGTGGACGACCGACTGGCGGGCCTGCGCGGTGGTGCGGGCGAAGCCGGCACGCAGCACGAGGGCGTCCAGGCGCATCTCGAGCAGCTCGACGAGGTTTTCGCCGGCAAGGCCGTCCATGCGGCGCGCCTCTTCCCATACGCGGCGCATCTGGGCTTCGCGGATTCCGTACTGGGCGCGAAGGCGCTGCTTCTCCTTGAGACGGATCGAGTAGTCGGAATCCTTGACACGGCCGCGGCCATGCTCGCCGGGACGGTACGGGCGGCGCTCCATGTAGCGCTCGGCCTTCGGGGTAAGTGCGATTCCGAGTGCGCGCGACTGGCGCACGGTCTTGCGGGAACGGTTCCCGGACATGGTATGTTCTCCTGTCGATGTTGAAATGCGCAGCTTCCGCGAGGACGCTGCGGGGCCGACCTCGCGGCTGGGACCCCAGGTTCTTATGGTTGCCGCACGCGGCTCGGACCGTGCCGACCAAGGTGCAAACAACGTCGGCCATCCTATCAGCTCCCTTGTTCGAGAATCTCCCTGATTGCGGCGAGACGGGGCGTGATGTTCCCCTCGTATCCTCGCATCGTCGGATCGTAGTAGCGCGTGCCGCGGAGGTCCTCGGGGAGGAATTCGAGCGGGGCGACGCCGTCCGGGAAGTCGTGCGCGTACAGGTAGCCTTCGTGGTAGCCGAGATCTTCGGAGACTTTCGACGTCGCGTTGCGAAGGCGGAGCGGAACCGGCCCGCCCTTGCCGGCCTTGACGTCGGCAATCGCAGCGTTGATGGCGTTGTAGGAACGGTTCGATTTCGGTGCGGTGGCCAGATGGGCGACGGCTTCGGCGAGAATGATGCGAGCTTCGGGCATCCCCACGAGCGCCACGGCCTGCGCGGCGGCCGTCGCCGTCTGCAAGGCGGACGGGTCGGCCATGCCCACGTCTTCGGCGGCGGAAATCATGAGCCTGCGCGCTATGAAGCGGGGGTCTTCGCCGGCCACGAGCATTCGGGCGAGATAGTGCATGGCGGCGTCGACGTCGGAGCCGCGTATCGACTTGATGAAGGCGGAGATGACGTTGTAGTGCTCGTCGCCGGCACGGTCGTAGGAGACGGTCGCTCCGGAGGCGGCATGCGCGACGTCGGAAAGCTCGATTCGCTTCGAGCCTCGGGAGGCTGCGCCTTGGGCCGCGGCCTCAAGCAGCGTCAGGGAGCGCCGCCCGTCGGCCCCGGCCATCCGCACGAGGTTGTCTCGCGCGTCGTCGTCGAGCGCGAAGGCGCCGCCCAGGCCGCGCCCGTCGGCAAGCGCGCGCGAAAGAAGCCGCGCGATTGCCTGTGCGGTCAGCGGTTCGAGAACGACGAGGAGCGAACGTGAAAGCAACGGCGTAACGACGGAAAAGGCGGGGTTTTCCGTCGTTGCGGCAATGAGCACCACCCACCCGTTCTCGACGGCGGGAAGCAGGGCGTCCTGCTGGGTCTTGGAGAAGCGATGGACCTCGTCGATGAAGAGGACGGTCTCCTCCCCCGAGGCGACGAGACGACGGCGCGCGGCGTCGACGACGGCGCGCACGTCCTTGACGCCTGCGGAGGTTGCCGAAAGCTCCTCGAAGTGCCTGGCTCCGGCACGCGCGACAAGGTAGGCGATTGTCGTCTTGCCGGTGCCCGGCGGACCCCAAAGAAAGACCGAGGAGGCGCCGACCTTCATGCGTCCGCCTTCGATGAGGCTGCGAAGCGGCGTTCCCGGGCCGAGTATCTTCTCCTGGCCGACCACTTC
>CACYEE010000011.1 GCA_902773415.1 uncultured Actinomyces sp. | reverse complement strand
TCGTCTATGGAGGTACAGGCCGATGAGCATCACTCTCGCTGTCGTTGGCGCTACCGGCCAGGTCGGCCGCGTCATGCGCACGCTCCTCGAAGAGCGCAATGTTCCGTGCGACAAGGTTCGCTTCTTCTCCTCCGCCCGTTCGGCCGGCACCGTCCTGCCGTTCCGCGGCGAGGACATCGTCGTCGAGGATGTCGCCACCGCCGACTACTCCGGCATCGACGTCGCCGTCTTCTCCGCCGGAGGCGCAGCCTCGAAGGAATACGCCCCGAAGTTTGCCGCGGCCGGAGCCGTGGTGGTGGACAACTCCTCCGCCTGGCGCAAGGATCCCGACGTTCCGCTCGTCGTGTCCGAAGTCAACCCGCACGCGCTCAAGAACCGTCCGAAGGGCATCATCGCCAACCCGAACTGCACGACGATGGCCGCGATGCCGGTGCTCAAGCCGCTGCATGACAAGTTCGGCCTCACCCGCCTCGTCGCCTCCTCCTACCAGGCGGTTTCCGGTTCCGGCCTCAAGGGCGTCACGGAGCTGGCGACGCAGGTTCGCGCCGTCGCCGACCAGGACATCGAAGGTCTCGCCCTCGACGGCAAGGCCGTCGACTTCCCCGAGCCGGAAACCTACGTCGCGAACATCGCCTTCAACGTCGTTCCCTTCGCCGGCAACTGGGCCGAGGACGGCTCGCTGGAGACGGACGAAGAGCAGAAGCTGCGCAACGAGTCCCGCAAGATTCTCGAGATTCCAGACCTGCTCGTGTCCGGCACGTGCGTGCGCGTCCCGGTGTTTACGACGCATGGCCTGGCCATTCACGCCGAATTCGCCAACCCGGTGACCCCGGAGGAAGCCAAGGAGCTTCTTGCCGCCGCTCCCGGCGTCGAACTCATGGACATCCCTTCGCCGAAGGACAACGCCGGCACCGATCCGTGCTATGTCGGCCGCATTCGCCAGGACCTTGCCGTGCCCGAAGGCCGCGGCCTCGCCATGTTCGTCACGGGCGACAACCTGCGCAAGGGTGCCGCGCTCAACACGGTCCAGCTGGCCGAACTCGTCATCAAGGAACTCAACGGCGAAGACTGATTTCGGATGCCGGCCTTGCGCGATTCTTCGAGCAAGGCGCGGCGCGTGTCGGGAACATCGCCCCGCAAGCCTACGTTTTGCAGCCATGTAGGGAAACAGCCGCCTCTCTTCGGGCGGCTGTTTTCCTTTGCGGGGCTCCTGTTGTTTCGGGCGGGCGCGGGTGCGGGCCGGGTATTGGCCGGGTGCGGGGGTCCTGCGCGTGGGCGCGTGTGGGCGACGCCGGGCCGGTGCGTCCCGCCGCGGGTCCGAATCAGACGGCCGTCCTCGAGGCGTCGAGCGGAACGACGGGAGGCTGCCGGGGAAGCCTGGCAAGAATCTCGGTCACGAAGTCGCGGGCGGCAACCAGTTGCGTGACATCCCCGCCTGCCTTTTCCGACATGTACCAGCGGTGGTCGAGAATCGACACGTACAGTTCGGCCGCCTCGATGACCTCCTTGTACGTGTCGGGAACGACCCCGACCGTCGGCTCGAAGACGTCCCGCCTCCACGCGAGCGCCGCGGACTGGGCGGTCGCGTCGGGCGCTTCGAGGGCACGGTACTGTTCGATGTCGTTGAGGAGGCGGCGCGCCTGGTTCTCCTCGGCATGCAGCCCGGTGAGGCGTTCGAGCTGGCGGGAAAAATGACCCGCCTCGACGACTTTCGGCCGGATGGCAAGCTGCGATCCTTTGCCATCGGTGCGAACGGTCATTTCGTCGACCTCGAATCCGAGGGATCCGAGCCGTTCGACACGCTCGTTGATTTTCCAGCGTTCGTCGGGGGTGAAGAAGGTTTCGGCGGTGAGTTCGTGCCAGAGGGTCCGGTAGCGTTCGGCGAGCATGTCGCCGATTTTGATGGGGCTGAAATGTTCGGGGAGCGCGCCGCCGGCCTGGAGGTCCATAAGCTCGCCGATGACGTTCGTGCGGGCGATGTCGAGGTCGTATTCGCGGCGCGTGTCGGTGAGATGGTCGAAGATGTCGGCGGTTTCGGCGTCGACGAGGTATGCGGCGAAAGCTCCGGCGTCGCGCCGGAACAGGGTGTTCGAGAGGGAGACGTCGCCCCAGTAGAAGCCGAGCAGGTGCAGGCGTGCCATGAGCACGGAGAGGGCGTCGACGAGGCGGCGCGTGGTGGCGGGGGACTGGTGGGGACCGAAGAGGACGCGGTAGGGCAGGGAGTATTGGAGGTATCTGGTGACGACGATGTCGGCCAGCCGCTGGCCGCGGGCGTCGCGGCGGCCGGTGACGAGCCCGACGGGTTCGACGGCGGGCGCTTCGAGGCGGGCAAGCCGGCAGAGCATGTCGTATTCGTGACGGGCGGAGGCTTCGCCGATTTCCTTGAAGGCGTATACGAGGTTGTCGGAGGGGGCGCGGGCGAAGCGGACGACGTGGCGGGAGATTCCGCGCGGAAAGTTCGCCATCCTGTCCGATTGCCAGTCTTCGAGCGGCAGGTGCCAGGGCAGGGAAAAGGTTTCGGGATGCATTTCGAGCATCTCGATTTTCAGTTCGGAGGTGTCGATATTGCCCGCAGCGCCGGTGAGAGGGCCGGGTTCGAGAACCCGGGGGCGTTTTTCGCCGGGCGTGACGGGGGTTTCCGGTCCGGGCACGCGCGCCTGCATGCGGTCGGCCATGTCAGGCCTGGGCAAGGTAATCGGCGACGACGTCGTTGGCGGGGGCCTCGCGGAGCTCCCGGAGGGTTCCGACCTGCTGGAGCACGCCTTTGCTCATGACGGCGATTCGGTCGGCGACGGCGAAGGCTTCGGCAATGTCCTGGGTGACATAGATGGAGGTGATGCCCAAGCGTCGTTGAAGGGAAACGATTTGGGTGCGGGTCTGGTCGCGCAGGCGCGGGTCGAGATTCGCAAGCGGCTCGTCCATAAGGAATACCCGAGGTTCGCGCACGATGGCGCGGCCCATTGCAACGCGCTGGCGCTGGCCTCCCGAAAGCG
>CACYEE010000010.1 GCA_902773415.1 uncultured Actinomyces sp. | reverse complement strand
CGGTCTGTCCCTTTTGCGGCACTCGACTCCCCGACCTGCGCAAACGGGCGGGGCGGGAATCGGAACGACGTGCCGATTCCCGCCCCGCCAGCTTCAGGCGTCCTTCCGGGACAGTCCCAATGGGCCGGCTAGCCGTGGAGAATCGCGTCGGTTTCGGCGCGCGTGGGCGCATAGGCGCCCGTGTGGGAGACGGTGATGCCGGAGGTCGTTGCCGCCAGTTCGAGGGCGGGCGCGACGTCGGCAAGGGTCGCCGCGGCCAGGCGTTCCTTCGCCTCGGCGCTGCCGATGAGGCCCGCTTCGTACAGGCCCGCAAGAAGACCGCCCATGAAGGAGTCTCCGGCACCGACGGTGTCGCCGACTTCGACCTTCATCGGGGCGATCGTGCCGCCTTCGCCGTTGGCGAGCCGCACAAGCGCCCCTTCGCCGCCGCAGGTGACGATGACGAGGGAAGCGCCGAGGCCGATCCATGCCTTCATCGTCTCTTCGAGGTCGATGCTCTCGCCGTAGATCCATTCGAGATCCTCGTCGGAGACCTTGACGACGTCGGAGAGCGCGACCATCGCCTCCATCGCCTCGCGCGCCTCCTCGCCGGCACCCATGATCGAGGGGCGGGCGTTCGGGTCGAAGGAGACGGTTGCGCGCTCGGCCTGCCGCGCCATCGCGGCCCGGACCTTCGCGGCCCCGGGTTCGAGCATGGCACCGAGGGAACCGGTGTGGATGTGGCAGTAGTCGATGCCGTCAAGAGAGGGGATGTCCCACAGAAGATCGAAGGTGTAGGTGGCGTGGCCCTCGGCGTCCACCTTCGCGTCGGCGACGGACGTGTAGGCGGCGGCGTCCGAACCGGGGACGACGGCGACCCCGTGTTCGGCGAGGTTTGCCGCGATTCGTTCGCCGCGCGCGTCCTTGCCGATCCATGTGGCGAGCGCGGAAGGCGCTCCCTGGGCGGCGATGCCATTGGCGACGTTGAGCAGGCTGCCGCCGACGTGCTCGCTGACCTCGCCGGCGCGGTCCACGGCGTCGATCAGCGCTTCGCCGATGCAGAGAATGGGGGATTCGGTGTTCATGGGGCCTCCTTGCCCTGATGGGATGCGTGTTTCCGGTTATTCGGTTGTGCGCGCCAAGGCGACGGGCGCCCGGGCGCGCAAGCGTTGCGGCGGTTCGCCCGGAGCCCGGCGGGGCCGCAGGCGCCTGCCAGCGCTACTCGACGTTCTTCGAGGCCTTCGCCGCGAGCTTCGCCGTCGCCCCGAAGGCCTCCTTCGCCGCGGCCTGCGCCTCGTCGGTGCTCGGACCGTTTCCGGAGGGGAAGAGGATGGCGCGGTAGTAGCGCAGCTCGTCGATGGAATCGTAGATGTCGCCGAGGGCGCGGTGGTTGCCGGTCTTGGCGGGAGCGGCGAAGTAGACGCGCGGAAACCAGCGTTTGGCGAGCTCCTTGATGGAAGAGACGTCGATGATGCGGTAGTGCAGGTGTTCGATGACCGATGGCATGTGGCGCTCGAGGAAGGCCTTGTCGGTGCCGACGGAGTTGCCGCCCAGCTGCGCCTTGCGGGCGTCGGGCACCCGGCGTCTGACGTATTCGAGCACCTGCGCCTCGGCATCGGCAAGGTCGAGGCCGAGGTCCCATTCGCTGGCGAGGCCGGATTTCGTATGCATCGCGCGAACGAAATCGTTCATGTTGGCGACGGCGCGCCGGGAGGGCCGGACGAGAAGGTCGATGCCTTCGTCGACGGGAACGAGGTCGGAATCGGTGACGACGACGGACACTTCGACGAGTTCGTCGACGTCGATGTCGAGGCCGGTCATCTCGCAGTCCATCCAGACAATGGGATTGTTCAACGCATGGTAGCTCACGGACCCACTCTACCTGCCAGTGCGCCGCGGCGGGCATCGTGCGGCGTTTTGGCGAGACGCGCAACATGACGCCGCCTTCGCGGGGATTGCCGTGCGGGCCCGGACGAGACCTCACGCGGCCCGAACGCGCCTATTTTGCGGCGCATGCGTCCTCTGTTTCTTCGTCGGCGATGTCCGGGGCGAGCGTCTTTGCGGCATCGGCGAAAGCCGGGCGCATCGGGTCGGGGTTTGCGGCAAGTTCGTCGTCCGAATCCGCTGCATGCGGCATTTCACGGGACGCGCCATGCGAGTGCCCGACGTGCATTGCGCGGATGCTGCCCTGCTCGGCCTCCCCGATTGGACCGTCGCCCAGCGAGCCGGAGGCGACGATGAAGGCGTTGGCCTTGGCAGGCCCTGGCATGACGACGGCCTGGCTTGCCGGCGCGGCCTTCTCTGCGCCCCCGGCGGGACTCGAACCCACAACCTACGGATTAGAAGGCCGTTGCTCTATCCATTGAGCTACGGAGGCATCCCTCACCAATGTACACGAGCGAAGCCCGTGCGGCATGCCCCCAGGTACGTCCGGTTCGGAGGGCAACGTCACAAGCGGCGGCGCGAAGGCGGGCTTTGGGGGAGAATGGGGGAGTGATGATGCAGGAGAACCCCCGAGAACTGGCGGACCTTGTCGAGCGGACGATCGAAGCGCTCGACGGCGTGCGCCTGCCCTTGGAGATGCCCGGTTCCGTCGAGCTCGAGGAGACGCGCGCCCGGCTCGCGACCCAGCTGCGCACGCGAATCCTTCCGCATCTGCATCGCCAGGACCTTCCTGCCGTTGTCGTGCTTGGAGGATCCTCCGGCGCGGGAAAGTCCACGCTTTTCAATTCCCT
>CACYEE010000009.1 GCA_902773415.1 uncultured Actinomyces sp. | reverse complement strand
TTTTCCCCTCGGGCGCTTGCGCTCACGGCGGGAGTCTTTGTCACGGTTTTCGCGCTCACGCTGGTTTTGAACCTGGCGACGCTGGGGCGTCTTCAGCTTACCGAGCTCATGAGCGCCGGCAGCCGCAACGAGGAGTCCCGCCTGGCGCGGCGGGCGTGGATTGCCGCGCTGGCGTTCGCAGCCGGCGCGGTTCTCGTCGGCCTCGCATACTGGAGGCTTTCGCGCGACGGCTACCCCTTCGTCATGGTGACGGTGGGCACCGCCGAAGGTTCGCAGACCGGTTCGGAGGCGGCGTGGCGCCGCTTCGGAGCGACAACCCTCATGGCATTTGGCGGAACGTACCTCCTGTTCTTCTCCTGTGGCGGGGCGCTTCTGGCGGCGGCTCGGCGAAGCCGCACGGCCTACTGGCGCGGCCTGACGATGTTCACGGTGCGCGAGCTTGGCGCGCGGGTGCGGACTTCGGCGGCGTCGATGGCCACAATTTCGCTGGTCCTTTTCGTCATGCTGTCGGTCGTAAGCGCCTCCTTCGGGGTGGCGGCCGCGCTGCGCACGTCGATTGGCCGGTTTTCTCCCCACGATCTCACCTTCACCGTGCAGGGCGCGGGCGCGGATTTGCCGAAGGGGTCGGGGAGCTCGCGCGTCTCGCCTTTGGCGATGCTCGAAGATCGGGGGGCGACGCGGACTTCGCGCCCTGCCCGGGCCGAGACGCCCGCTTCCGGCCTTTTCGAGGGGCACGCGGCCCGTTGGGCAAGCGCCGAAGCGTGGTCGATGACGCCGTGGGACTTTTCCGAGACCGGCAGTGCGATACCAGTGGATGTTTCCGCCGAGAGTCCCGGGTTCGTTCCCGGCATCGACGTTTTCCTCGCCGCCACCGGCAACGAGGACCTTGAGATTGCCGGCGCGAGGCTGTTCGGAACCGGAATGCAGTCCCTCGACGTCGTCGCCGCCTCGGACCACAACCGGCTCCGTGCGCTTGCAGGCCTCGAACCTCTCGACGTTCCCGACGGGACGTACGCGATCAGCTCGTCGACCTCGTTCGGCAAGGTGCAGGACATTTACCGGCAGGTTCTCGACTCGGGCACGGAAATTCCGGTGCTTGGCGAGCGGCTTGTTCCCGCCGGTTCGGCGGCCGGTTCCGACGGGAGGCCGGGGGCTTTCGACAGTTCGGCCGCTTCGGTGTTCAGGGATTCGTTTTCCGGGGACAACATGGGCACGCTGATCGTTCCCGATTCGATGCTTGCCCCGCTTGCCGAGACGACGGAGGGCGACATGCGGTTTCTGCACAGCCGCACGGATGTCGTGGTCGATTTCGACGAGGAGCTTTCCGATGCCGAGATTCTTGCCGCCTCGCGGAACCTTGCCGAACGCTTCGGCCTGGTTCGGGGCGGAGATGCCGATTCCGGCGCGGGCGCGTCCGACTCCGTTCCCGAGAAGGCTCCACCGGTCTGGATGCTGGACAACGATCCGACTTCGCAGGCCTCGCTGCGCTCGGAGGTTCTTGCCGTCACCGGCTTCGTGACCTTCATCGGCGTGTACCTCGGGCTCGTGCTCACGATGGCGGCCGCGATGATTCTCGCGATCAAGGTGCTGTCGGGGGCGGCGGAGGCGAGGCCGCGATTCCGCAGGCTGCGCGATCTTGGCTGTCCGAAGGCGCTCGCGTCGCGTTCGCTCGCCACGCAGGCGGGGCTGGTGTTTGCGCTTCCGCTTGCGCTCGCGGTGGCACATGCCTGTGTGGCGCTTCGCGTGGCGAGCGACGTCATTTCGCTGCTCGTGCCGCTGAGCCTCACCGATTCGATGCTTCTGGCCGGCGGCTTCGTGCTTGCCATCTTCGCGGCCTACCATGCGCTGACTTTCGTCGCCGCGCGGCGTCTTGCCTTGGCGAGGGAGTAGGGAGGGCCCTGCCGGGGTTTCCCGCCGCGTTGGCACAACTCGGTTCGGCTTGCCGGTTCTGCTTCCCGCAGGGGGAAGATTCGACGGTTCGGACCGGGTTGTGCCATGCCGCGATGGCCGGGGCGGGTTGCGGCGGCGACTGCGGCTTCCACGTTCCGGTCCCGCGCAAGCGGGCCCGCGCAGCCCTTCCGCTCGCCGTCCCCAATCCGAGGCCAGCCCGTCCCCTTTTCGGCACGTGCGGCCCCGGCGTTGGCATCGGTTGGCGTATCAAAGGGGTCTGACCCCTTTGATACGCCCCGCCCACGGCTGCGCGCCGCGAACCCTTGAGAGACAGCCCCTTCGCGCCGTCGGCCGGAAAGACCGGCCAGGCTCAGAAATCCCAGTCGTCGTCGGTGGTGGCCTCGGCGGTGCCGATGACGTAGGAGGAGCCCGAACCGGAGAAGAAATCGTGGTTCTCGTCGGCGTTCGGGGAGAGCGCGGCAAGAATCGCGGGGTTCACGGCGGTCTGGTCCGGGGTGAAGAGCGCCTCGTAGCCAAGATTCATGAGCGCCTTGTTCGCGTTGTAGCGCAGGAACATCTTCACGTCCTCGGTCAGCCCCATCTCGTCGTAGAGCGACTCGGTGTAGTCCTCTTCGTTGTCGTAGAGGTCCATGAGCAGGTCGAGGGTGTAGTCCTTGAGTTCGGCCTGGCGCTCGGGCGAGGACTTGGAGACCGCGATCTGGTACTTGTAGCCGATGTAGTAGCCGTGGACGGCTTCGTCGCGGATGATGAGGCGGATGAGATCGGCGGTGTTGGTGAGCTTGGCGTGCGCGGACCAGTACATGGGCGCGTAGAAGCCGGAGTAGAAGAGGAAGGATTCGAGCATCGTCGAGGCGACCTTGCGCTTTTCGGGGTCGTCGCCGCGGTAGTGCTCGAGGATGATCCGCGCCTTCTTTTGCAGGTATTCGTTTTCCTCGGACCATCGGAAGGTCTCGTCGATTTCTTCGGTGGAAATCAGCGTGGAGAAGATGGAGGAATACGAGCGGGCGTGCACGGACTCCATGAAGGCGATGTTCGTCAGCACGGCTTCCTCGTGCGGGGTGATGGCGTCGGGGATGAGGGATACGGCGCCGACGGTGCCCTGCACGGTATCGAGAAGGGTCAGGCCGGTGAACACGCGCGTGGTCATCGTCTGCTCGTGCGGCGCCAAGGTGTTCCACGACTGGATGTCGTTGGACAGCGGCACCTTCTCCGGCAGCCAGAAATTGCCGGTGAGGCGATCCCAGACTTCGAGGTCCTTCTCGTCTTCGAGCCGGTTCCAGTTGACTGCCTGGACGGAATCGACCAGCTTGAGCTTCGGCGGGTTCATGGTGCCTCCTTCTGTTGCGGTGCGACGCGGGTGCCGCACTCCTCGCGTCGCCCTGCACCTTCGGTCCGCACGTGGAGCGGCGAGCGGCGCTGGGCGACGCAGGCTTCGTTTATCCTACAGTTTGCGGCACGCCTGCGACGCGGCCCCGGTGCGACAACGCTGCGGATTCCCTGCCCATCCTAACAGCGACGGCGGCCGGGAGCGGCCCGCTCGCGCACCCCGTCCACCCACCGGCGATTTGCACGCGCACGTCGCAAACAACCCGAAAATCGCCAAAATCCGACGAATGCGCGCAAATCAGTCAAGCGCCGCCCCGCGCGTCAGCCGAGGTGCCCCCAGTTGGCGTCACGGCCGAAGAACCTGTCGAGTTCGCGGCGTTCCTTCTTCGTGGGGCGGCCGGCCCCGGGTTCGCGGCGGGCCACCGGCAGGTAGACCCTGGGGCGTTCCGGGGTGAGGTCCGCGTAGCATTCGGCGGCGACCTTCGCGCCAACGCGCTTGGAGATGGTCTTTTCGACGACGAGTATCCGGTCGAATCCGGCCACGCGGTAGCGCACCTCGTCGCCGGGCTTGACCTTGGTCGCCGGCTTGACGGGTTCGCCGTTGACGCGCACATGCCCGGCCTTGACCTCGTTCGTGGCGAGGGTGCGCGTCTTGCACTGGCGCACGGCCCATAGCCACACGTCGATTCTTGCCGCATCGGAACTTGCCATGCGCCGATTCTAGCGGTCGATACCAGACCAGATGCGCACATCGAGCACCATCCGCATCGCCAAAGAACCGCAACAGCGTGCCCGAAGCCGCATAGACCAACGGCCTCTTCTCGACAACGTCCAAAAGCCCCGCCTTTTCCAAATCGGCCGCTTCCTTCCGTGCAACAGGGGAACTCGCTGCAAGGCTGGAACAGGGTTCATTTTGCGACATCCCGCCAGGAAGTCCCAATACGGCATCAAGCATCAGGGCATGGATCGCCGTTCCATAACGCCGTTCCCACTTGCCCTCGGCCCCGTCCGCCTCTCCTGGCAGACGATGTTCCCTGAGACAAACGCCAATTCCGTCGCGAATCTCCTTCGCTCTGTGCGGGCAGTCCTTCGGCTGGGCGACAAGGGTCTCCTGGGCTTCACGAATCGTCCGAAGCATTTCAATGGCAAAGAAGGCAATCTCGCCATGTTTCACGGACTTCTCCGCGTGGACAAACGAACGATGGCATTCGGTCTTTCGTTCGGCGATTGTCCGCGATAACGAGAGCGTGGCCAGCAGCGAGAGCGAAGCGGAAGGAGCCGGGGACGGCAAATACCGACCGACACGCCCGTTTCCGTCGTGGAAGGGATGAACGTATTCAAAGAGATGGCGCGAAGCGGTTGCCGAAGCAGGGACGGAATCTCGCCGTTGAACGCCGGCTCAATCGTTTCTTCCATGCATGTGCGGATATTTTCTTCGCGAGAGAATCCCCTATGGACAGCCCGCCCGCCCGCCCGCCTGCCTGCCCCGACGATATCGGCCCTTTGAGCGCGAAAAAGCCGGCCGTCCAGAGAATCCGATGTCGGTTCGGAATCCACGATTCGGTCATAAATGTCCCGAATCTCTTTGACCGACCGTGGATAACCGTGGGATTCTTTGGATAATTCCACGTAAATCCGCGCCGTCTCACGCAATCGACGCATCCCCAAGGATCCTTCGGATTTCAGGTTCAGAGCCTGCGCCACCTGCTGTCGCAAAGATTTCGCCCCTTCAAGTTCGTTGGCATGAACGACCTCGTCGAAGATCGGCGAACGGATCAATGTCCGAAGGGCAGCGTCCTCAAGCGATGGGGCCAGAGATGCCATCCTCCATTCGATTCGCAGGACTTCCTCGAACGCCAGCGTCAATCCACGCGGGCATGAAACACACGGTTCTCCTTCGCGCACGATGATTCCTGTCCGAAACGTCGACTCCGCCTCAAGCCTC
>CACYEE010000008.1 GCA_902773415.1 uncultured Actinomyces sp. | reverse complement strand
TCTTTGCCGATAATGTGCATTATGTCAAAATAGAGGGCACCGCCCGCCTCGACGGGCTTGCGCGACGCGCAACACCTCGACACGCACGGCACTACGGCCCGGCACTTCCCCGGCAAGGCGACACGAAGGCGTTCGCCCAAGCCAGGCCGCCTGGGCGAACGCCTTCCGCACCAGCCGGCAATCCCAATGCCGCCTACGACCGGCGTTTGCCCTTGCCCTTTGAACCGCGACGCTCGCGCACACGCACGCCAATCTCGATCGGCGTTCCCTCGAATCCGAATTCCTTTCGCAGCGAATTCTCGATGAAGCGACGATAGCCATGCTCAAGAAATCCCGTCGCAAACAGAACGAATCGCGGCGGCGCCGTCCTCGCCTGCGTCGCGAAGAGAATCCTCGGCTGCTTTCCGCCTCTGACAGGATGCGGATGGGCGGCCGCGAGCTCCCCGAGAAAGGAATTGAGCCGGCCCGTCGGGATTCTCGCCTCCCACGATTCGAGCGCGGCATCCATTGCGCGGGTCAGGCGGTTCGTGTGCCAGCCGGTCATGGCCGAGACGTTGACCCGTGGCGCCCAGGACAGCTGGACAAGCTCGCGTTCGATTTCGCGGTCAAACTCGTGGCGTCGCTCGTCATCGACAAGATCCCACTTGTTGCAGGCGATGACAAGCGCGCGCCCGGCATCGACAACCTGCTGGACAACCCGAACGTCCTGTTCGGCCAGCGGCTCGGAGGCGTCGACGAGAACAAGCCCAAGCTCGGCCTTTTCCAGGGCCGCCTGGGTGCGCAGCGAGGCGTAGAAGTCCGCTCCCCTCGTCTGCCTGATCCTGCGCCGGATACCTGCCGTGTCGACGAAGGTCCAGGGCCGGCCGTCAAGCTCGATCGTCTCGTCGACCGGGTCTCGCGTCGTCCCCGCAAGCTCGTTGACGACCACGCGCTCGGTGCCAGCAAGCCTGTTCAAAAGCGAGGACTTTCCGACATTCGGCCTGCCCACAAGCGCGACACGGCGCGGACCGCCGGCCATCGGGGGCTTCGCGACGGCAGATTCTTCGGGGAGCACGCGAAGAATCGCCGAAAGAAGCTCGCCTGTCCCCCGCCCGTGCAAAGCCGAAACGGGATAGGGCTCTCCAAGTCCGAGGCCCCACAGCACGGAGGCGTCCGCCTCCTGCATTGCGGAATCGACCTTGTTGGCTACCAGAACGACGGGCCGGTCCGCGCGGCGCAGAAGCCGGACGAGCTGCTCATCGGTCGTCGTGATGCCGACGGTGGCGTCCACGACGAGCGCGACGGCATCGGCGTTGTCGACGGCGGCCTCCGCCTGCCGCGCAACGGCACCCTCAAGCCCGGCAACATCGGATTCCCAGCCTCCCGTATCCAGCAACGTGAAGCGCCGCCCGTCCCATTCCCCGGGATAGGCAACGCGATCTCGGGTCACGCCGGGGGCATCCTGGACAACGGCAACCCTCTCCCCCACGATTCTGTTGACAAGCGTCGACTTTCCGACATTCGGACGCCCGACAACCGCAAGAACCGGAAGCGCGGGGCCCGAATCGGCATCCTCGGAAGCAAACTCGCCGGAAAGCAGCGCAAGGTCCTCGTCTTCGAGATCGTAGCCGGCGAGGTTTGCCTCAAGCATCGCGAGCCTCAGCTCGTCGAACTCGGCGTCGCCCGCCCCCGTGTCACGAGCATCGAATCCGGCAGGCGGCACCTGGGCTTCCGGCTCCTGCGCGTCGTGCCCGTCCTTCCCGTTCACCGCATCTCCTCGGGAATAAGCGACATGACAGCCTGGACAACCTCGCCGATGGTCAGGTCGGAGGAATCGATGAGAGTCACGCCGTCCTCGGCGGTCATGAAGTTGTTGACCGTCGAATCGTCGCGATCGCGGCGAAGAACCTCGTCCTTCGTCGCCTCGACAGCCGTGGCGTCGGCGCTGCCGCGAACCTCAAGGGCGCGCCGGGCCAGACGAGCCTCCTCCGAAGCCGTAATCAAGGCACGGACATGGGCGTCGGGGGCGACAACCGTCGTGATGTCGCGGCCCTCGGCAATGATTCCGATGCGCGCCCCGGCGATGATATCGCGCTGGCGGCGAATCAGCTCCGCCCTCACGTCGAGGTTCGTCGCAACCTTGGAGACGACCCTTGTCAGCTCGGGCGTGCGGATTGCGGCGGTGATGTCCTCTCCAGCGCACATGATGGCCTGGTTGTCCGGATCGAGGGGCATGTCGAGCGGCATGGCGCGCACGGCGCGGGCAACGGCATCGGCATCGTCAAGGTCGACGCCTTCGTGAAAGCACCACCATGTGGCGCAGCGGTACATCGCGCCCGTGTCGAGATAGCCAAGCCCGAGCTCTCGGGCAACCTGCCTGGAAACTGTCGATTTGCCGGAGCCGGACGGCCCGTCGATTGCGATTACAAGACCCATGATGGGATTCCTTCCTTCGAAAATGACCTGGTATCCGCGCCTTTCGAGCGCGACGACGAGCGGCCACGCCTGCGACGGCTGAACGAAAAGACCTGCGCGGCCAACAGGCTGGCCCGCCGAATGCTCCAGCTGGAGATCCTCGATATTGATTCCGGCCTCGCCGACCAGCGCAAAGAGACGCCCAAGGGAACCCGGTTCGTCGGGAATGAGGGCAATGACCTCGCTGTAACGGCGCGGCGCGCCGCCATGCTTGCCGGGAATGCGCCCGACCCCCTCGTTTCCCCGACCGACGACACGGGCAACCCCGGCGAGCACCCCCGGCTCGAACGGGTCTGCCGCGCCCGGTTCAAGCGCGGCCACCAGCCTGTCCAGCTCCTTCTGGATGCCGCGAAGAATCGAGACGACCGCCGCAGCGTTGCCGGCAACGATCGTGGCCCAGAGCGCCGAATCCGAACGGGCGATTCTCGTCGTGTCGCGAAGCCCCTGGCCGGCAAGCCCGAGGAATTCGGCCGGTGCGCCCCGCAGCGCGCCGGCAACAAGCGAACTCATGAGCTGGGGCATATGGGAGACGAGCGCGACGGAACGGTCATGCTCGGACGGACTCATGACAATCGGAAGCGAACCGACATCGAGGGCAAGCTGCTGGAGGGCCTGGAGCGTTCCCTCCCCCGTCGCCTCCGTCGGGGTCAAGACCCACGGGCGGCCGGCGAACAGATCGGCATCGGCCGCGATGGCGCCCGAACGTTCCCGCCCGGCCATCGGATGCGAACCAAGGTAGCGTGCCGCGTTCGCGCTTCGCGCGACCTCGTCGACAACAAGCGCCTTCACGCTCGCAACGTCGGTCACGATGGCCTCGGGGAAGCGTTCGAGCGCCCTGACGACGACGGGCGCCGCAACGTCCGGGGGAACGGCGACAACCACGAGAACCGGCTCGGGCATCCCCTCCCCCGCAATCTCGCCGGCTCCGAGGTCCCGGGCAAGCGCCTGGGCCGCCGGGGAGGCGTCTTCGAGAAATACGTCGCAGCCGAGTTCGCGCAGACGCAGGCCGAGCGAGGCTCCGAGAAGTCCCGAGCCGATGACGAGAACCGGTGACGGTGCCATCGCTACATCCCCACCATGCGCATGAGGGCGGACAGCTCGGAGCCGGCAACCTGGCGGGTCCGGCCCGGCTTGAGGCGGCCAAGCTCGACGTTGGCGAACTTCGTGCGCACAAGCTCCATGACGGGGTGGCCGACCTCCCCCATCATGCGTCGGACGATACGGTTCTTGCCGGAATGCAAGGTGATTTCGATGATGGAATTGCGAGGCTGGGACTCGCGCACGACAAAACGGTCGGCCTTGACAGGGCCGTCCTTGAGGGTGATGCCTTTCGTCATGACCTTCTGCAAGCCGCGCGTGACCTGCCCTTGGACGCGCGCGATGTACGTCTTGGGAACCTCGTAGGAGGGATGGGTCAGGCGGTGGGCGAGTTCCCCGTCGTTCGTCAGGAGAATCAGGCCTTCGGTGTCGTGGTCGAGCCGGCCGACGTGATAGAGCCGTTCGGGCCGGTCGGCAACGAATTCGGCGAGGGATTTGCGGCCAAGTTCGTCGTCCATTGTCGAATAGTGGCCGTGGGGCTTGTAGAGGGCCAGGGTAAGCAGCCCCGAGTCGAGGACGACGGGCATGCCGTCCACATGGACCTTGGCCGTGGCCGGGTCGATTCGCGTGCCGAGCACGGTCACGGTTTTTCCGTCGACCTGCACGCGGCCCTCGACGATCATCTGCTCGCAGGCCCTGCGCGAGGCCACGCCCGCATGGGCGAGAACCTTCTGGAGCCGCTCTCCCTCGTTGTGTGCGCTCATTCGATTTCCTTTGCGACCTCGTGGATTTCGGTTTCTTCGGGCAGATAGGGAGCGAGAGGCGCAAGCTCGGCGAGGGAATTCATTCCCATCGCTTCGAGGAAGCGGTCCGTCGTGCCGTACAGGCCCGCGCCGGTGACCGAGACGCCAACTTCCTCGACAAGACCTCGCGCGAGCAGCGTTCGGACCACCGAGTCGACGTTGACGCCGCGGATGGCGGCAATCTGTGCGCGGGTCACGGGCTGACGGTAGGCGATCACCGCTAGCGTTTCCAGCGCCGGAACCGACAGCCTACCAGACTGTTCGGCTACGACGTGGGCGCTCACGATTTCCGAGTAGTGTGGGTTGGTGTACATTCTCCACCCTCCACCGACCTCGCGCAGCTCGAATCCCCGTTCGCGCGAACCCGGCAGCTGCCCGGCATAGTCGGCCTGGATTTCCCTCAGGAGCGCGTCCGTGTCGGCTTCGGAGGCGCCGATTGCCGCAGCGAGCCTCGCCGTCGGCATCGGCTTGTCGGCAAGCAGCAAAAGCGCTTCGAGGGCTCCCAGCTGGCGTTCGGCCTGCCGCGTTTCGTCCTGGTCGGTGTTCATCCTCTTCCTTCGGTCGGAGCGAGTCAAGGGCAGTCCCCTTTTTCTCACGTGGCCTGTTCCTCGGCGGAATCGGTGGATTCCTCGACGGCCTGTTCCCTTTCGGCGGTCCTGGTCAGGTGCAACGGTCCGAGCGGGACTTCCTGCTCCGCCGAAATCTCCCCGGCGCGAATCATTTCGAGCACCGCCATGAACCGGGAGATGACGGTCGGAAGGTTGTCGGCGTGCGCGCACAGGCTCGCGAAGGTGACCCGGTCGCCAAGCACGAGGCGTTCTCTCAGGTATTCGACCTGGGAGCGCACGGGAACGACAGGATCGTGCAGGTGGTCGATCGTGACGGCGGGAACCTCGTTGTCTCGGGCGAAGGCGGCGACGGCGAGCGTCGCAAGATCGGCGACGCCGATGGAGAGGACCGTCTCGGGCATGGCGTTGGCGTATTCGGGTTCGAGAGGAACGTCGCGAGGAACGGCCCGCGCCGCCTCTTCCATCCTGCGGGCGAAGGTCTGCGCGATTGCCTTGTAGGCCTTGTACTGGAGCAGCTTGGCGAACAGAAGGTCGCGCTGTTCGAGCAGTTCGAGGTCTTCTTCCTTGCCCCTGTCGCGCGGAAGAAGCCGTGCGGCCTTGAGTTCGAGAAGCGTCGCCGCGACGACGACGAATTCGCTGACCTGGGAGAGGTTGTACCGTTTGCGCGAACGAACGAAAGCGACGAACTCGTCGGTGACCGCGGCGAGGGCAACTTCGGTCACGTCGAGCTTCTTGCGGGAGATGAGGTCGAGGAGGACGGAAAAGGGTCCCTGGAACACGTCGAGTTCGACGGCGAACGCCTCGCCTTCAGGCTCTTCGGCCTGCGAGACTGCTTTCATGCCTTCCCCGGGCCTAGGCGCACTGGCCCTTGGCGATGACCTCGCGGGCGAGACAGCGATACGTCTCCGAGGCCTCGTGGTTCGGGGCGTATTCGGTAATCGGCTGGCCGGCAATCGTGGCGTCGGGGAACTTTACGGTCCGCTTGACGAAGGTCTTGTAGACCTTCTCCCCAAAGCCTTCGATGACCGAGGCCATGACCTCGCGCGAGTGGAGCGTGCGCGTATCGACCATCGTCAGAAGGACGCCGTCGATCTGAAGCCTGGGGTTCAGGCGGTCCTGGATTCGCTCGATCTGTTCGACGAGAAGCGCGACTCCGCGCATGGCAAAGTATTCGGTTTCGAGAGGGATCATGACGCCGTGGGCCGCCGTGAGGGCGTTGACCGTGAGAAGGCCGAGCGAGGGCTGGCAGTCGATGATGATGATGTCGTAGTCGTCGAGGACGGGCCTGAGCGCCCGTGAAAGCGCCTGCTCGCGCGCGACTTCGCTGACAAGAACGATTTCCGCCGCGGACAGGTCGATGTTGGCCGGAACGATGTCGAGGTTTTCGATGCCTGTCGGAAGGATGATCTCCGTGACATCGGGCTTGTTGGAGATGAGCTCGTTGTAGATTGTCCGTTCCATTGCCCGCGTGTTCACGCCAAGCCCGGCGCACGCGGCAGCCTGCGGATCGAAATCGACGAGCAGAACCTTGCGGTCGTATCCGGCGAGAGCCGCCGCGAGATTGATCGAGGTCGTCGTTTTTCCGACTCCACCCTTCTGGTTGCCCATCGCGACGATGCGCGCAGGCCCGTGTCCCGACAGTGGCGCGGGAAGCGGAAAGTCGTCGTTGTCGTTCCTGAAAAGGCTGTCCTGGTCGTTCACATGTGCCACTTTACCCGTTCCTCGCAGCGCATGTCTTGGGCGCGCAGGCCCGCACGGTGCAAAAACGCAGGGCGCGAACGGCCCGGCGTCGCGCCGGGCGGTCGGGGCGGGCGTCATGTCCTGGCGCGCGGATGGGCCGTCGCGTAGACTTCGCGCAGCGCATCGGCGGTCACGAGCGTGTAGATCT
>CACYEE010000007.1 GCA_902773415.1 uncultured Actinomyces sp. | reverse complement strand
GTTTGTCTGGAGTGGAGGAGGGTTCGGGTGTGGTGGTTGGCGTGGTTGCGGAATCCGTGGGTGGTGCCCGTGTGGGTGTTCGGTTCTGTCGTTGATGGCCTCGACGGGGTTGTTGGCGGCGTGGCCCGTTGGCGGCGTGGGGGGGGGTGGTCGAAGACGTTAAGGATGTCGGTGCGGCGTTGGCGCATGGTCCGGCCTAGTGAAGCGGTTTCTGGCGTCTTCTGGCCGGTTCCGGGCCTGGCGGGCCCGATGATGCGGGGCATGGGCATGGGGCCGGCCAGCGGGTCGGCTTGTTCGTAGGCCTCGCGGATGTCGTGAACAGGCTCGCCAGGCTTCATGCAGCGACGTGCGGCGGGAATCGCTGAAGATGGCCGCGAGCCTGTCCCGTTTCGCGCCGGGGCGGGCCAGGGGCTTTGCCCGGGCGGGCCAGGCGGCGGGCGGGCAGGATCCCGCGGGCATCATGGCCCCCCTCGCCTGCTCTTCGGCTGCGTGCGAAGGTGCCGATGGCCAGGGACTGCCGATGGCCGAGACCTTCTCGCCGGCCCATCGGGTCGCGCGGAAAGGGTCGAGGGTGACGGCGGCGTGTTCGGCCTTGGCCCGGGCGGCTTTCGCGCAAGCGGCCAGCCCCCATCCCGTCGAGATGACCCCGATCGTGGCGCGAACCGGACCGGGCAAGGCGCCCAGCCACGCCTTGACAGCCTCGGCAGCAGCTGGCGGCATGCGCATTGACGATGCCGAACAGGCGCGCAGGCCCGGCATGGCTCACCGCAGGGGCGGGATCGACGGATAACGCCCGCGGGATAGGATACTGTGTATCAAAAGGGTCTGACCCCATTGATACGTACCCGGGCGGGTATGAGGGTTCTCGGTGCGGTTTGTCGAGCGGCTTGCCGGCAATGTTCGGAGTGTCGGAAAGGAGGCGGGCTGGTGCCGCATTGGGGGCGGTCCCCGTTGCGGTGCCGGGGGAGAGTGGCTCACGCCATAACCGAAATGCGAGACGGGAATCCACGATGCGAGACATGTGTGTGTGGGAGGTGTGGCGAACGATAGAGTGCGGACATGGCAACAAACAAGAACCTTGTGCTTGTCCTGAGCTAGCGCGCCGCAGGCCTGCTGGCCGGTTGCGCGCGCCCCTTCAGCAAGGGGCGTTTTTTATGCCCGCCGCTGCCTCGGCACGCGGCAAGCATGATGGCCCGGGCCGTCCGCATGGCGGCACGGGAACGATACAGGGAGAAGACGCCGCGCAAGCGGCGAGAACGACGAGAAGAGGAGGAGCATATGGCCAAGTCGCCGACTCCGGCCGACATGCCTTCGATCCGCCCCGCCGAGATGCCTGGCGGCGCCGGAAAGGTCATCCGCGAAAAGTCCACAGGCGCGCGATCGGTCATCCGGTCGCTCGAAGAACTCGGCGTCGACACCGTGTTCGGCCTGCCTGGCGGCGCGATCCTGCCCACCTTCGACCCGCTCTACGATTCGAAGATCCGCCACATCCTCGTGCGCCACGAACAGGGCGCAGGCCACGCCGCCGAAGGATACGCGCTGGCCACCGGCAAGGTCGGCGTCGCCATCGTCACCTCCGGCCCTGCCGCGACAAACCTCGTCACCGCCATTCTCGACGCCCAGATGGACTCCGTGCCCTGCGTCTTCATCACCGGCCAGGTTGCAGCCGCCGCAATCGGCACCGACGCCTTCCAGGAAGCCGACATCGTCGGTGCCACAATGCCGATGGCCAAGCACTCCTTCCTCTGCACAAGCGCCGAAGAAATCCCCGCGCGCATCGCCGAAGCCTTCTACATAGCCTCCACCGGACGCCCCGGTCCCGTCATCGTCGACGTCACCGGGTCCGCCCAGCGCGAAGAAGCCGACTTCGTGTGGCCGCCTACAATGGACCTGCCCGGCTACCGGCCCGTCTCCAAGCCCAACGCCCGCCAGGTGCGCGAAGCCGCCCGCCTCATGGCCACCGCCACCAAGCCCGTGCTCTACGTCGGCGGCGGCACCCTGCGCGCAGGCGCCTCCCCCGAAGTCATCGCACTGTCCGAACTCGGCGACATCCCCGTCGTCACCACCATGACCGCGCGTGGCGCCATTCCCGACGCCCACCCCAACAGCATGGGCATGCCCGGAATGCACGGCGAAATCTCCGCCGTTTCCGCGCTCCAGCATTCCGACCTCATCGTCGCCCTCGGCGCCCGCTTCGACGACCGCGTCACCATGAAGCTCGACGGTTTCGCGCCGGAAGCGAAGGTCGTCCACGTCGACATCGACCCCGCCGAAATCGGCAAGAACCGAACCGCGGACGTGCCCATCGTCGGCGACGTCAAGGAGACCTCCGCGATGCTCCTCGACGCCCTCGAAGACGCCCACAGGCAATACGGCAAAGCCGACACCTCCGCCTGGTGGCAGCGCCTTCGCGCCCTCAAGAAGGACTACCCGCTGTCCTGGGACGACACCGACGACGGCCTTCTCGCCCCCCAATACGTCATCGAGCGCCTGTCCGAAATCGTGCCTGCGGACGACGCGATCTGGGTCACCGGCGTCGGCCAGCACCAGATGTGGGCCACCCATTTCCTCAAGCTCAAGAACCCGCGCACCTTCCTCTCCTCGGGAGGTGCCGGCACCATGGGCTTCGGCGTTCCCGCAGGCATGGGCGCCAAGGCCGGAATGCCGGAGAAGACCGTGTGGGTCATCGACGGCGACGGTTCCTTCCAGAT
>CACYEE010000006.1 GCA_902773415.1 uncultured Actinomyces sp. | reverse complement strand
TCCTTGGGAGACGCTGGATTCCCTTCTCCGCCAGCCACTGCGCGGCGATTTCGGAAGCGGGCTTCTCGCCCTCCACGCTCGCGGCGTTCATGGCCACAAGATCCTCCGAGGTCATGGCGGCGCTGACGGCGTCGAGCACGGCAGCCGCCTCCTCGTCGACCCGCGCGGAGACGATCGGGACCACGTTGGAGGCGAGGAACAGGCCGGCAGGGTCGGCCAGGACCACGAAGTCTCCGCTGGCCAGGGCCGGGGATGCGGAGTAGATGTTCGCGATCTGGATCTGGCCGTCGCGCAGGGCCTTGAGCGTAAGCGGCCCGCCCGAATCTTCGATGGGCGTGAAGCCGACGCTGACCCCATAGGCCGCGGCAAGCCCCTCCGGCCCGTAGGGACGCCGCTCCAGCTCGGAGTTTCCGCCGAGAACAAGGCCGTCAAGGCCGGCGAGATCCCCGATCGCGCCAACGCCGTGCGAGGCGGCGAAGTCCGCGGCGACGATGTAGGAATCCTGGTCGGCCGCAGCCGAGGCGGCCAGGGCCCGCACGCCCACGGGCAGCACGCCGGAAAGCTCGGCGTGTACCTCCGCCGCTTCGGTCACGGTGGCCTCCGGATCGTAGTACTGGAGCAGATTGCCGGTGTATTCGGGGAATACGTCGATGGATCCGGCTTCGAGCTCGGGCAGGTAGACCTCGCGCTGGCCGATGCGGAAATCGCGCTCCACCTCGAAGCCTGCCGATTCGAGGGCCTGCGCGTAGGTTTCGGCCACGATCTCGTTCGAGTAGTAGTCCTGCGAGCCGATCACGAGCGGCCCGCCGGCCATTGCGCCCTCGGCCCCGCCCTCGAAGGATTCGGGGCTTGCGCATCCGGCCAGCGCGAGCAGGCCCGCGAAGGCGAGCGAGAGCGCGAGGGACGCCTTTGCGAGATTCATGAGATGTCCTTTCCGGCTTTCGAGCCGTGGCCCGCGGGCGCCCCGAGGCCCGCACCGGCTGCTCGTCGGCCTGCGGGCGTGCCGGCCCGGTCCTGGGGTGCGGCGCGGCGAAGCACGGCCCGCGTCGCGAGGGCAAGCAGCGCGTCGAGCGCAAGGGCGAGCAGGACGACGAGAAGCGCCCCGCCCAGCATTTCCCCATAGTCGCGCGTCTTCATGCCTGCGAAGATGAAGCGGCCAAGCCCGGCATCCGCCGTGTAGGCGGCGAGCGTGGCCGTGGCCACCACCTGTAGGATCGCCGAGCGCAGGGATCCCATGAGGATTCCGGCGGCTGCGGGGAGCTCGACGTCGCGCAGGATCTGCCATTCGGTCAGGCCGATTGCCCGGGCCGCGTCGACCGTCGTGCGGTCGGCCGAATCGATGCCCGAATAGGCGCCCGCAAGCAGCGGCGGCACGGCGAGGACAAGCAGGGCGAGCATCGGGGCGCCGAGGCCGATTCCGAACCACAGGCCGAAGATGGTCAGCAGGCCGAGGGTCGGCAGGGCGCGCACCGCGCCCGCAATCGCCGCGACGGCCCCTCCTCCGCGCCCCGAATGTCCGATGAGAGCGCCGACGGGCAAGGCGAGTGCTGCCCCTGCGAGGACGACGCCGCCCGTGATGGCCAGATGTTCGGCCAGACGTGCGAGGATGCCGTTCGTACCCGTCCAGTTGGAGGCTTCGGAAAGCCAGTCGAGAAGAAGCCAGATCATGGGCGCCTCCATCTGGTCGCTCGCCGCTCGGCCAGGAGCAGCGTTCCGTCGAGCGCGAGGGCAAGCAGCACGGTCAGGACCAGGCCGGCACCCACCTCCCCGGCAATGCCGCGCTGGAAGCCGTCGGTGAAGAGCGAGCCGAGCGAGCGCAGGCCGATCACGGAGCCGACCGTCACGAGCGACACCGTCGACACCGCGACGACGCGCATTCCCGCCATGATGACCGGCAGGGCCAGCGGAAGCTCGACTTCGGCGAAGCGCCGCAGCTTCGTGTAGCCGCAGGCGCGGGCCGCCTCGAGAACGTCGCGCGGCACGGAAGCGAAGCCGTCCGCCGCGTGGCGCGCGAGGATGGCCACGCCGTACAGCGTGAGGACGATGACCATGTTGACGGGATTGCGCAGGCCTGTGCCGAACATGGCCGGGACGACGATGAGCAGCGGAAGCGAGGGAATCGCGTAGAGGATGCCCAGGGCGGACAGCAGCGGGCCGCCGAGACGCCGGTGCCAATGGGCCAGGTGCCCGAGCGGGATGGCCAGGGCGGCGGAGGCCGCGAGCGCGGGCAGGGCGACGGCCAGGTGCGCGCCAAGAAGCGCCACGATCTGGCTGGCGTTTGCGAAGGTCCAGTTCACGGCCTCGTCCTTCCGATGAAGTCCGCGACGAAGGGGCTTGCGGGCCGCTTTGCGATGTCTTCGGGAGTGCCCGCCTGTTCGATTCGGCCGCCCGCAGACAGGACGATGATCTGATGTCCGAGCAGCATGGCTTCGTCGACGTCGTGGGTCACGAAGAGGATCGTGGTGCCGAGTTCGGCCCGGATTGCCATGAGCTGGTTCTGAAGGTCGGCGCGTACAAGCGGGTCGAGGGCGCCGAAGGGTTCGTCCATGAGCAGCACGAGGGGCCTGTTCGCGAGGGCGCGGGCGACGCCGACCCGCTGGCGCTGGCCTCCCGAAAGCTGGGAGGGATAGCGGGTTGCGAAGCCGGAATCGAGGCCGACGAGTTGGAGCAGCCTTCCCGCTTCCGCGCGCGCCCGAGCGCGGCCGATGCCTTCGAGCACGGGAATGGTCGCGATGTTGTCCAGCACGGTTCGGTGCGGGAACAGGCCGCCTTCCTGCAAGACGTATCCGATGGAGCGGCGCAGAGGCACCGGGTCCATCTCCGCGATGTCGCGCCTGTCCCAGAGCACCCGGCCCGAGGTCGGCTCGGCCATGCGGTTGACCATGCGAAGCAGGGTCGTCTTGCCCGATCCCGAGGTTCCCAGCAGCACCGTGGTGGTGTGCGAGGCGACGGTGAAGGACGCGTCGGCCACGGCCACCGTCCCGTCCGGGTATTTCTTGCCAACGTGCTCGAATTCGATCATTCGTGCTCCTTTCCCGCCGCCGGGGCGTCTGCCGGGGCGCTTGCGGGGACTCTTGCCGAGGCATCCGACGGGGCGCTTGACGGCAGCGCGTCGCTTCTTCCGACGAGAAGCACCTGCTTGCCGAGGGCGGCGCCTTCCTCCATTTCGCGGTGGGCCCGGGCGACCTCGTCGAGCCCGTACACCGGTCCGAGGGGCAGGCGAATCCGGCCCGCGGCAACGGCGTCGAGGTATTCCTGGAGCGCTTGCGGGCGCAGGTCGGCCGCTTCGCCGGAGTATCCCGTCAGCCGCACGGAATTCGGAATGTCCCCGATCGGATAGAAGGCGTCGAGCGTCCAGCCTCCGCCGAGGCCTCCGGTGACGCAGACAGTTCCGAAGCGGGCAACGCAGGCAAGCGTGTCGCGAAGCGTCGTCGTCCCGACGAGTTCGACGGCACCATCGACCCCTCCGGGAGCAAGCTCTCGCACGCGCGATGCAATCGGGCCGTCGTCGAGGACGACGCAGTCCGCGCCGGCTTCGCGCAGGAATTGCGCACGCCCGGCGCTTCGCGTGGTGGCGATGGTGCGGATTCCGCGAAGGCATGCGAGGCCGAGAATCGCCAGGCCGACGGAGGATGTCGCGCCGCGAACGAGAACCGTCTGGCCCGCCTTGGCCGCGAGGCCGATTTCCAGGGAGCCTCTGGCCGTCTGTAGCATTTCGGGGACGGCGCCAAGCGTCGCCCAATCCAGGGCCGAGGCAAAGGGGATGCAGATGCTTGCGGGCACGCAGGAGTATTCCGCGTAGCTTCCGTCGAATGTTCGCCCCATGCCGCCCATCAGCGCGGCCACCCGGCTTCCCGCCTCGAACTCGCCCCCGGGAGCATCCACGACGATTCCGACGGCTTCCAGGCCGGGGATGCGCGGGAAGGAGCCGAAATCGGCGATGCCCTGCCGGAAGTGCATTTCGGATTGGTTCAGGCCGGCGGCCATGACGCGAATGAGCACCTCGCCGTCGCCGGGCTTGGGAACGGGCATCCGTCGAATCGCGAATGTCTCCGGGGCGCCCGGGCCGTCGAGGATGGCGGCGCGCATCGTGGCCGGCGCCGGCAACGGGATGGCAAGGCCGGTCATGCCTTTCCCTCCCTTTTTGCGTGGGCGGAAATCTCGGCCAGGGCGGCCGCCAGGCTTTCCATTTCCTTGGCATCCAGGCCGGAGAAGCATGCCGAGAATGCCGCTTCGATGCTTGGGCAGGCGCGTTCCAGCTCCGCGAGGCCGGCCTCCGTTGCCGCAAGGAGGCTGGATCTGCGATCCTCGGGATTGGGAATCTTGGCGACGAGACCATCAGAGCCCATGCGGTCGACAAGCCTGGATGCGGCGGCCGGCGTTGCCTTGACTCGCCGCGCGGCGTCGGTGATCGTGACCGCCTCGCCCGACATGGCGCGCAGGAGGAAGAAACGCGCGGCATTCAGGCGGGAGCCCGAGGCCTTGAGCTCGTGCTCGATGCGGTTCCATACGTCGATTTCCGCAGCGATGATGGCGCTTGCCAGAGCCGTTTCATTCGCGTGGCGAGCCATGCCGCCTCCTCTCGCATGCCTCCAGGCACACACTTGTTTTACATGTAAAGTACCATCCCGAGCCAAGCGCCGGCAAGCCCGTCCACGTCCATCTCGCCGAGGGCAAGAACGCCTGGCACGCGCGGCCCGAAACAGCCGCGACGCACACACGGACCGCCGAGCACGGAGGGCCCGGAAGGTACAGTAGGCACATGGCGAAGAAAAAGCGCGCACAGTCCGGCACCCATGCGCTCCAGGCGCTCGAAAAGGCGGGCGTGGCCTACACGCTGCACGAATACGAACATTCCGAGCACATGGATCGCGGATACGCGATCGATTCGGCGCAGATCCTCGGCTTCGAGCTGGGCGAGGTGTTCAAGACGCTCATGGCGAACGTGGACGGCAAACCCGCCTGCGCGGTGGTGCCGGCCAACGCCATGCTGAACCTGAAATCCCTGGCGAAAGCGGCGGGCGGCAAGCGCGCGCAGATGATGGACCCGAGCGCCGCCGAACGCCTCACCGGCTACGTGACCGGCGGGATTTCGCCGATCGGCCAGCGCAAGGCGGTGCCGACATTCATCGACGCAAGCGCCGAAGGACTTGAGCGGATGCTGGTGTCTGGAGGAAAGAGAACGCTCTCGGTGGAGCTCGCCCCGGCCGATCTTGCCGCGCTCACTCGCGGGAGCTTCGCGCCGCTTGCCGACCACGCCCGCCATTTCCGAGCCGAAAACCGGAGCTTGCGGGGCGAAACGCCGAAAATCAGGCGAGACACGCGGCCAACACCACATGTGAATTGAGCCGTTTTCATGATAATAGCTATCATCCTCGCCGATACTTGAACCAAGAAGCCGCCTTCGGCACCAAACCCACTGCTGCAAGGAGAATACGATGAGCATCCAGACCGTTGACGCCCCCATTTCCGGCGGACTGTTCGATAACGATCTTCGCGAGCACGGCGGCTACAACTACGGCGGCTACATTCCCGGCCATGACTACCTGCCCGAACATCCCAAGCGCCCCACGCGCGCGTTTGCCATCCCGACTGCCGCCATCCTGAGCGGTGTTGCCGCGGCCCTTCTCGCCCTCTTGTGACGCGCAGCGCAAAGTCGGAACCGAGGCCTTGGGGCATGTCCCAGACAGGGAACCCGGATTTGGCAGGCGGGAGGTCGGCATGTCGTTCCGATTCCCGCCCCTGCCGTGCGCGCAAGCCAGAAATCCGGGCGTCGCAAAGGGGATACTCCCCGCTCCGACACCAGTCCGCCCCCCTTCGACATCCAACGGCAGGTCCGCCCTTCCGGAACAGCCCCCTCCTCGTGCCGTCATCTCGTTGCGGGAGACGGCACGAGCGCCGGAGCGGAACCCGGGCCGAATTCGGGGCCGGCACCCCATGCGAACCCACGCGACGCAGCACGACGATACCCCGCGTCGCCCCGCCCTCCGGCACCGCGGCGGCGCACCGGCCCGGCACCGCCCTGTTCCCCTAGCCGAGTAGCGCGCGCGGACCCGCCTCAAGGGACGACGGGTCAAGCAGCCAGGTTCCGGGGGCAAGATCGCGCCGGGCCGCGTCCGTCCCCTTCGTCCTGTCCACCCCGTCCATCCCCGCAGGCCACGCCAGCGCCTCCATCCGCACGGCTTCGGCGAATTCCGCCGCCGAACGCACGTCGGCCAGCCCGAGCGAACGGCCGACGAGCTGGACGATATCGGCCGGTTCCCAGCCAAAGCCCGCAAGCGCCCGCATCGTCACGGCACCGTCGCGCTTGGCCAGGCGCACGCCGGCCGCATTGCACACCATCGGCACGTGCGCGTATCCGGGCGTCCCGAAGCCGAGCAGGCCCGCAAGGCGCGCCTGTCGCGGCGTCGAGGAAAGCAGATCGTTGCCCCGCACCACCTGCACGACGCCATCGAGGGCATCGTCGAGCACGGACACGAAGTTGTAGCTCCACACGCCGTCGCCCCGGCGAATCACGATGTCGTCCACGGCCCCTTCGTATCGCCCGCAAATCAAGTCGCGCACCATGCCGTTTTCGGTTCCCGCATGCAGCCTCATGGCCGGGCCGCGCGCCATTCCGGCGAGCTTCGCGCGCCCCGCCTTCCGCAGGGCCGGCCCGAGATTCCGGCAGGTTCCCGCATAGGAACCCGGCGGCATGTGCGGGGCGGAGGCGACCTGCGCGAGTTCGCGGCGCGTGCAGTAGCACTCGTAGAGCAGGCCGGCGTTCTCAAGCCGCGCGTAGGCCTCGCCGTACCGTTCGCCCAGGCGGGACTGCCAGATTACCGGCCCGTCCCAGTCGAGACCGAGGGCTTCGAGGTCCTGAAGCTGGCGGGTGGCGTGTTCGGGGCGCGAGCGGGCGTCGAGGTCCTCCATGCGCATGAGGAAGCCGAGGCCGGCCTGGCGGGCGAAAGCCCAGGCGAGCAGGGCGGTGCGGAGGTTGCCGAGGTGGAAGTCGCCGGTCGGGCTTGGGGCGAAACGTCCGAAGCCTTTGGTGCAGGGCGACGCCGTGCGCGCATCCCGGCAAGTCCCGTCGCTTTCGGTTTTCGTCTCGCCCATCATGGTCCTTTCCGTCCGTGGCCGCGTTGGAGGCCTGCCTTCGCCATAGCGAAACCGGTCTTTCGGGGACGACGCCGGAGGGCACGCGAGGCAGCTCCGCCCTCGCGCCGGCCCGCCAATTGCCGCCCCACGGCACAAGAGCGTCGCCGTCGCATCCCGAATGCGACCAGAAGGGGTCTCGCATGAACACCGGAAGGGGACTGTCCCCGATCCGGCACCGGGCTGCCCCCTCCGCGTCGCTCCGATCAGGAACCGGGCGTCAGCCCGAAGCGCCCGTCAGCCGCGCGCGAGCGAACCCATCGGATCCCAGGCGGGCAGCACGATCGGTTCGGCGGCGAGCGCGGCGAGCAGCTTCTTCGGCAGGTACTTCTTGTGGACCGCCACCTCGAAAACATGCTGGTCGAACCAGGAATCGTTCATCGTGAAGAAGCCCTTGTCGCCGATTTCGTCGCCCCACGAGTTTTCGATTCGCCAGCGGCGCGGTTCGCCGTCGACGATGTCCACGCCGGTGAACTGCATGGCGTGGGTCATCTGCGATTCGCCGTATTCGAGCTCTTCGGCCTTCGTCATGGCGAGGTCGATGCCGTAGGTGGCCTCCCAGTCGTAGAGCGTGGCGTCCCAGATGCCGGCCTTCCGGTCGCACTGCTTGGCGGTGTCGCAGCCCATCCACACGGGGCGGCCGTCCTTGAGCGTGTCGATGACGGCCTTGCGAATCACCGGCATTTCGACGTTGAGGTAGGTAACGCGCTCGCCTACGACGTTGCCGAGGCGGTCCACGGTGAATACCTGGCCGTAGGGGGAGCTTTCGCGCGGGTCGTTGACGATGCACACGTAGTCGTCGAGGCTTGCGGCGTATTCGGCGGCGAACTGTTGCGGGGTGCGCACGCCGTCGCGGTGGAACCTTCCGTCCTTGTCGCGCCACTGCCAGACGAATTCCGTGGGCGGGGTGCCCAAGTGGATGGAAAGCACGCGGTGGACCTGCCGCATGAGCTCATTCTTTTCGGCGACGCCGTCGGAGCCGCCTGCCACGGCTTCGCGCAGCACCTTCGCCCCGCGGCGCAGCATGTTTTGCAGGGTCCGGTTCATTTCGGGCGTGTTCGAGGAGGATTCGGTTTCAGGCATCGCGTATTTCGGCACGAGGCCGTACTTTTTCACGAGCGCGACGAACATGTTCCATTGGCCGCCGTCGCCGATGGGATCGGCGAGCATCCAGGCGACGGTGCGGTCGTCGCAGGGGCGGTCGGCCATTTCGATCATGGAGGCGAGGAACCAGTTGGCTTTTTCGAGCTTGTCGAAGTAGTGGACGTAGTTCTGGGAGAACTCGAATTCCTTGAGCCCGGTGGCTTCGTAGACGGCGGGCTTGAGGGAGTTCAGGCCGGAGAAGATCCAGCAGCGGCCCGACTTTTTCTGGTTGGTGTTGGGCCAGGAATCTACCTTGACCGACATCGAGGCATCGATTGACGTGACCTTCGTGCGGTCCTTCGCAATGTGCGACACCGGGGTGACGGTGACGGCGTTCTGCACGAGGCGCGCCACGCGATCGGCCGTGAACTCCTCGGTGAACTGGGCAAGCATGTCAGGCGTGAGATCGTAGTTCGCCATGATTCCCTTCCGCGTTTCGTTGTCAAGGCCCGGCTCGCTGACGCTGGGCCCTTCTCATAATGCTACTATGCGGCGGCTGCACGACGCGGGCATTCGATGCGTGGCGACAGCACGTGCCTCCGGCGGCAGCGTGGATGCACCGAACGTGGCCGGGCGGTGGCGAACCGTGAAATCCGGCCCGTGGAGCGGGGGCTGTCCCCCTGTTCCACGGGCCGGATTTCACGAGCCTGTTCACGGCATCCGTTCCAAGACCGAAGCCGGACTAAGCAATCCCCACGGCGCCGGCAGCAGCTAGAGCGGCAACAGCAAGCAGCGCAACGATCACGCCAACGCACAGCTTTTTGCCGCGCTCCGACAGGCGCGGCATGAGAACGTATCGGCAGAGCAAGCCAATGCTCCCACCGACAAGCACGGCAACGAGAGCGCCGAAAAGCGCGCCGTCGCGAAGAAAGAAATCGAGGTAGTCGGCCCTCAACATGCGCCGCTTCCTTTCGAGCAGCCGTGTTTCGATGCAGGCAATTCTTCACGCGCGAAACCGATGCCCAAGGCACACCCGAGGAACAGCCCAGCACGAGCGCCGGCCAGTCGTACCACATCAGAGATTCCCGCGCTGGAGGCAACAGCGTGCGGCAGAAGAGGAGCCGACGGAGGAGGCTGATGGAAACAGCAGCCGTGAAAAACCCGCCGAGGAACTTCGCTGCAATAAGCGCGCCGCGTTTCGTAGTCACTGTTTCTGCTCCCGCAAGAAGCACCCGGATACGGCATCTCCGACTCCCACCCGGCCCGAGGCATCCATCGACGGCACCCAGATCGTACTTCAAATCCCGGACCACGCCAACCGCAACACCAACAGCGCCGCCAACGGCCGCACCCGTTCCCGCGGTTTTGCCAACGCCGATTGCGGCCGTCGCCCCTCACATCGCGAGCTTCGTGCGCACGATCCGCGCCACGGACTCGTCGATACGTTCCTCGGCAATCTCGCCATCGTCCACGGCCTTGAGAAGGCGCTGGTAGGAGGCCTCGAAATCGAGCGGCATGAGAATCATGTCAGCCCCGGCGAGCAGAGCTTGCAAGCCCACTTCCTCGGGCGCATAGAACTTCGTCACCGCGCCCATCGACAGCGAATCGGTGACGATCAGGCCTTCATAGCCCATCTCCTCACGCAAAACCTTCTGCATGATCTCGGGATTCAGGGAGGCCGGCAGGTCGGAGCCGGTGGCCTCCTTGACGGTCAGATGCCCGACCATCACGAAGGGAACGCCCGCCTCGATGGCGGCCTCGAAGGGTTTGAGCTCTTCGGCCCTCATCTCGTCCAGGGTCTCGGCGCTCGCGATCGCATCCTCGTGGGAATCGCCGTGGGCACCGCCGATTCCGGGGAAATGCTTCGCCGCCGAAAGGATGCCGGCATCCGCGAAGCCTTCGATCTGGGCCGCGACCATCGGGGTGACGGCGGCCTCCGTGCTGCCGAAGGCGCGGCGGCTCATCGTGGTCGAGCTGCTGTTCGCGATGTCGGCCACCGGCGCGAAGTCCACGTTGAACCCGAGGTCGGCAAGATAGTCGCCGATCCTTTCGGCCACCTCCTTCGCCTTCGCGGCATCTCCCGCGTCTCCGATCTTGCGCATGTCGCCCACATTGTCGATTCCGAACCCGGGCGCCCCGCCGACACGCGACACCTCGCCGCCTTCCTCGTCGATGGCGAGGAAGGGGGCGAGGCCGGTGGCGGTTTCGGCGATGTCCTCCATGTCCTGGAGCATGGTGCGGGTCTGTTCGATGTCGAGGAGGTTCTGGGTGAAGTAGATGACCCCCGCGACGGGCCGTTTCTCGTAGGCTTCGCGCGTCGCGTCGCCCGATGCGACGACCTGTCCGACGCCGGTGAGCTGTTCGGGGGTGAGAAGGAAAAGCTGGGCGACTTTCTCCTCAAGGCTCATGTCCGCCACGATTCCCGCGGCTTCCGCCGCAATGGCTTCCTCGGGGGTCTCGGCGTCGCCCGTGGCGCTGTCGCCTTCGCCGAACGTGGAGGATTCCGTGGCGCTCCGGGTCTGCGGCGCGGCTTCGGAGGCGTCGGAGCCGGGCGAACCGGAGCAGCCGGCGAGGCCGAAGGGCAGGCAGAGGGTGACGAGGGCAGCGAGGCGGCGCGGGAGCATGGTTGCGGCAGTCATGGCCCTTACTGTACCCGTGTCGGGCCGGTTCGCGGTCGCATACAATTCCTTCATGCGTTGTGAGTATTTCAAAGCCGGCCTGTGCGCCTCGTGCGCCCTGCTCGCCATGCCCTATTCGGAGCAGCTTGCCGCGAAGGACCGGCGGGTTCGCGCAATTCTCGCCCCTTTCTTCGCTCCCGGCGCCGACTGGCTTTCCCCTGCCGCCTCGCCCGAGGCGGGTTTTCGCAACAAGGCGAAGCTGGCGGTGGGAGGAACGCTCGAAAACCCGACCTTCGGGGTGCTCGACGCGCAGTTCCACGGCGTCGACCTCGCCGAATGCCCGCTCTACGAACCCGCGCTTGCCGCCGCTTTCGCTCCGCTGCGAGGCTTCGTCCCGCTCGCCGGCCTCCAGCCGTACCGCCCGGCGGAGGACCGCGGCGAACTCAAGCACATCATTGTCACGGCCGCGCCTTCAGGCGCGCTCATGGTCCGTTTCGTTTTGCGTTCGACGGAGGCCGTGCCGCGCATCCGCAAGCATCTGCCCGCCTTGCTCGCGGCCCTGCCCGGGCCTGCCGCCAGGGCGGGAGGAAGGGACTGCGTTCGGTCGTTTCGCTCCCTGCCACAGCTTCCTCGCCCCGGTCTCGCACGAGCCAGCTCGCGCGGACCTTCCTCTCGTCGCCGTCCCCAATTCTCGCCCGATCCGCCCCCTTTTCCCACCCAGCCCCCTGACCAGCGCAAACAGACGGGACAGGAATTGGCGCAGCCTCCCGGTTCCCGCCACGTCCAAGCTCAAGCGCCCTGTCGGGACGGCTTCGCGCCCGGCACGGCCCACGTCGTCTCCGTCAGCCTGTTGCCGCAGCGCGCCGCGCTGACCGAGGGCGAGGAGGAGATCGTGCTCACCGAGCGCGCGCATCTGGAGATGAACCTGGGCGAAGCGACTTTGCTTTTGCGCCCCGGCGCCTTCTTCCAGACGAATACCGCAATCGCGCGGGCGCTGTATGCGCAGGTGCGCGAATGGGCCGAGGAACTGACTGGCGCGGGAACAGCGCCTGAGCGGAGACATTCGACGGGAGAGGACGCCGCCGGAACCTTCGCGCCCGCCAGCCCGGACAACGCCGCCCCGCAGAACGCCAGTCCGAAAGTCCCCGCGAGGCCGCTGCGCATCTGGGATCTCTTCTGCGGGGCCGGCGGCTTCGCCCTGCATCTGGACGGGCCGGGCCGGCAGGTGCTTGGCGTCGAAATCGCCGAAGAGGCCGTCGAATCGGCGCGTGCGGCCGCGAGCGCAATCGGCTCCTCGGCGCGCTTCGTCATGGGCGACGCCGAAGCCTCCGCCTACGCCCACGGACGCCCGGATTTCCTCGTCGTCAATCCGCCCCGGCGCGGCATCGGGGAGCTTGCCGGATGGATCGAGGCCTCGGGCACGCGCCACGTCGCCTATTCGAGCTGCAATCCCGAAACGCTTGCGGCGGACCTTGCCGCGATGCCGTCCTACCGCGTGGTGGCCGGGCGCGTTTTCGACATGTTCCCGCACACGGAACATGTGGAAACGCTCGTGCTGATGTCGCGGGCGTGACATGGCAAACCTCGTCACCGTCGTCCGAATCGCATGCAGCGCGGCCTTGCTGCCTTGCCGCGTGTTTTCGCCCGCGTTCTACGCCCTGTACATCGTTGCGGGGCTTAGCGACATCGCAGACGGGGCAATCGCACGGAAAACGGGCACTGCCAGCGGGTTCGGGGCGAAGCTCGACACGGCGGCCGATTTCGCATTGTTCGTTGCGTGCCTGATCAAGCTGGTTCCTGCCATTGACGTGCCGGCCTGGCTTGCCGTCTGGATGATTGCGATTGCCGCGATCAAGGCGTTCAACGCGATTTTCGGATACGCCATGCGAGGGGAGTTGGCGGTCGTGCATTCGGGATCGAACAAGGCGACGGGAATGCTGCTCTTCCTGCTTCCGCTGACGCTCGCCGCCGTCGATCTGGAATGCAGCGGGGCTTTCGTCGGAGC
>CACYEE010000005.1 GCA_902773415.1 uncultured Actinomyces sp. | reverse complement strand
TCGCGGTTGGTTCGTCGAATGCAAGTGCCTCAAAACGGGTGCGAGCACTATCCCTGCACGCTCGTATCTGCCCCATAGAGGAGCGTCGGTCGAGATTTCCTACCTCTCGGCCGGCGCTCCTTCATATTCTCTTCTACGCAAGTCGGAGCGGAGCGTGCGGGGCGACAGGCGGTCGCGCTCTGCACCTCCCCCGCCCCTCCTGCCTCAGGTTTGTGCAGGTCAAAAGGGTTGGGTGCCGCAGGGGGCAGGCTGATGCCGGATTGGGGGCAGTCCCCGACACGACACCCACGGTGGCCGTGCCCTTGCGAGGCGGCCCCGGCCCGCGTCGCATCCGTCGCATCGGCCGGAAGGGGATGGCCCTTTGGCGTTTTCACGTTTTCGGGGGAGTCTTTTGATCTCGATATCCAAAACGGATGACACTGGCGCGTGTTGCAGCAAAGGGAAAAGTGCTGGTCGAAGCCCTGTATGTAGGATTTGCACGCAGTCGGTTCAAAGTGGTCCCAAACCACGAGCCAGTTTCCGGGCCGTGGGAATTGTGCGCCACAATCAGTGGCCTCGTGGGCGGATTGTTCGGGCGGCGCGCTGGTTTGCGTGGCTGGTTGTGCGCGTGCCGCTGCCTTATGCGCACAACTCGGAGCGGAGTGCGCGGATGCGCGGCTTCGGGTGCTGGTCGGAGCGGTGCGCTCCGGGTTGTGCGCAAACGGCACTCCTGCCTCCGATAGCCAAGTCCGTGGCCCTCGGTCGGGCCTGCGGTCCGGCATTCCAACCTCGCCTGCCATTGCAAGGCGGCGAGCCGGCCTTATCGAGAGCCGATGCCGGGCCGTGAATCGGGCAAGGTTGTCCCAATGGGCGGCGAGCTTGTCGGCGAAGGTCCGGAACGGCGCGCTGTGATGGAGGGTTCGCGCGAGAATCGAATGCGCGAGGCGATGCCGTGCGTGGCGCGTCGGCTTCAAGTCCGCATCCCGCCACGCACGTTCCCCGCACCGCCGAATGCCCCTCACGCGGCCCTGGCAGTCGCGAGCCGGTCCGTCGCCGGGGCGGCCTGCGCTCGCGGAACGAAGGCTGTCCGGTCTTCGGAGGCGCCAGCGGTTCCGCCCGTGCCTGCGCTCGAATCCTCGCTTGCCGGCGTTTGCGCACCCGCAGTCGCCCCGGCAGGACCCACGGCATGTCCGCGGGCGAAGATCCATCGTCGCTGCACCGCAAAACTCACGCCAACGCACGCGACGTCGAGCACGGTCTTCCCCAGCCAATCCGGCACCCCCGCAACGCCGAAGGCGTGCAGGCCGCCCGCCGTGGCCCCCGCAAGCGCCACCGCCAGGAGTCCGTAGCGAATCGCCTGGCCACCCGTCCGCTTGCGCGAACGTTCCCCGAACACCGCATGCTTGTTCACGAGAAAGTTCAGAGCGGACGAAGCGACCCGTGCCGCAAGAAAAGCCGGAACGGCGTCCATCCGAAGCGTAAGGGCCAAAAACAGCGCCATCTCGAAGGCCCACGAGCCTGCGCCCGACAACCCGAAGGCCAGCAGGGGCCGCATGACCCGCGCCGAATCGGCCAGCGGGCGAAAGTGCGTGCCTGCATTCGCGTTCGTGTAGATCGTTTCGATCGGGATTTCCCGAATCTCGACGCCCGCGTCGGCGGCAGCGAGGAGCGCGTTCAGCTCGTACTCGAAACGGTCTCCCTCGACCCCGAGCAGGAACGGCACAAGTTCCGGGCTGAAGGCACGCAGACCCGTCTGGGTATCGCGAACCGAAACTCCCGAGGCGAGCCGAAAGAACAGGGCACTCGTCCGCCCGCCCACACGCGACTTGATCGGCACCCCGCGGGCCTTCGCCACTGCGCCGTACGTTGTGCGCGCCCCGAGGACCAGCGCTCCGGGATTCGAGCCGGCTTCTCGCGCGGCCGCGAGAATATCGCCAACCGCATGCTGTCCGTCCGAATCCGCGCAGGCCACCACCTCGCCCGGCCGGTTCGCCTGGCACCAGCGCAGGCCTTCGCGCAGGGCGTGGCCCTTGCCGCGGTTGTCCGCGTAGCCGATCACGGTGGCTCCTGCGGCCGTGGCTTCGCGGAAACGCTCGGCATAGGCGGGGCCGGAGCCGTCGTCGACGACGAGCACCTCGGCTCCGGCCGCACGCAGCTTCGCCACCAGTCGGGCGAGGCGGCTGTCGGGTTCAAGGGAGGGGATGAGGGCAATCATGGGTGTTCCTTCTGTTTTGGATGGGTACGGTTCGGGTGGGGCAAGCCCAGAGGCTAGGAAAGGTTCTCGACGTAGAGAATGTCCGAGGTGCCGCGTTCGCGGCCCATCGCGGGTTCGTTGAGCACCTCGCCGTTGAAGTAGATGGTGGAGGAGCCGCCGCCGTCGAGGTTGTAGGCGGTCTCGCAGCCGAGGGACTGCATGATTTCGGCGGCTTCGGTCATGGTGGCGCCGCGCGAGTAGCCCGTCGATCGGCCGTCGATGACGACGAACACGAAGGTGCCGTCCGCCTTTTGCCCGATGAGGGTGCGCGGCTGGTTTCCTTGGATGGAATGGTTGCCGAAGTTCGTGTCGACTTCGACGCTTTCGATTCCGTCGATGATTTCGCCGCTCTCGAGGAGCGCGGGGCCGAAGGAGAGGGTGTTCCAGACGCCGGCGGCGAGGAGGTCGGCGGCAGTGGTTTCGGTTTCGTCGTAGATTTCCATGTGGCCGTCGGCATAGATGGCGAGGCCTTCGCGGGCACCGTCGTCGCGATAGGCGACGCCGTTGCGGATGACGATACCCGAATCGCGGAAACCGTAGTAGTCGCCGTTGATGGCGAGGATCGCGTTGTTGTCTGCGGCGATTTCGGAGGTGCGTGCGGTGATGGACTGGCCGAACTGGTTGTTTGCGAAGGCGCTGCGAATCGCGGTGCCGGATGCGGCGTCGATCTCGGCCACAAAGTAGGTGACGGTTTCGCTGCCGCTGCCTTCGGTGTAGGTGGCGACGCTGATCGAGGCGTTCTCTCCTTCATAGGTGGTATCGGTGACTGAGGCGGTGGTGCCGGAATCGGAATCGGTATCGGAACCCGTGTCGTGGAGCGTGGCGCTGCCGGTATTCGTGTCCTGTTCCGTTTCCGCTTCGTAGTTGGCGGAGGCATCGGTTGCGGACTGCTGGTTGTCGACTTCGTATTGTGCGACGTCGGCGATTTCCACATGGTCGATGACGTAGCGGTCGAGCGCCCATGCGGTCGTGCCTCCGAGCGTGAGGACGAGCGCGAGGCCTCCGGCTGCGGCGCTTTTCGCGCGGCGGCTCCATCCGTGTCTGACCGGGGCGGCGTGGTTGCTGAAGGCGGTGACGTGGTTCGTGTTTTCGTTCATGGCTTCGAGTATTGGCGGGGTTTTGCCGAAAACGCTGGGGGAGGTCTGGGAGTTCTCTGATACCGTTCGAGTCGGGCATAGTGGCGGCGGTCTTGTCGCTGTGGCGTGGGCGCAAGTCGGAGCGGGGTGTTGGGGTGTGCGGGTTCGGGTGCTGGTTGGGGCAGTGCGTTCCGGGTTGTGCCATCGGGGCGTGGGAGCTGCGAGGCGGAACGGGGCGATTGGGGCGCAATGGCATTCGGCGGCGCGTGGTGTCTGCCGTTCCGCAGCCGCAGCCCGGCCGAAGCTGCCAATTTGCCGAAGCTGTTGGGTCAGAGAAACCTGGTGACGAGGTCCAGGTCGGAAATCCGATTCGCCGAACTGAGAAGGTAGCTGATTTCGCGGGTTTCCTCGGGGCACGAGGTCGCAATGTCGACTTCGTCGAGCGGCACTCCGGGCGTCTCCAGAAGCACTGGCGCCACCGCGGCGCGCAGTCCGGCCAGGGCGTCGATGGCGCGATCGCCGACGGTGAGGCAGTCGGCGGGGCGGAGGCGGTGCCGGTCGAGCATGACGAGGTACATGTCCGGGGCTGGCTTGCGCGCGTAGCCGTCCGGCTGACAAATCATGTCGTCGATGGCGAGGCCTGCGCGTGCAAGGAGGAGTTCGGCGGAGGCGCGGTCGCGGTGGGTGACGATGAGGTTGAGGCCGCCGCGCTCGCGGACTGCGGCGAGCGCGGCGCGGGCGCCGGCCATGACGGGCGGCGGCGTGGTGGCCTGCCAGGAACGTTTCATGGCCTCGTGTGCGGTTGCCGTGGCACCGGGGTCGATGCCGTAGCGCTTGGCGAGGATTCCGATGGCGCGCGTGATTCCGCCTCGGGTGAGGAGCGCGATGTCGCGCAGCGACGGGGCGGCTGGCGTGGAGGCTCCGCCACTGCGCGTTTCGGCGAGTTTTTGCTCGACGGTAGCCAGAAGAAGGCGGTCGATGGAGGGATACGTATCCATCAGCGTTCCACCCATGTCCCAGATCACGTTCTTGGCCATGCCACCATTCTTCCCGAGATGCGCCCTGTACGCGGCCTTCTCGGCAGGCGGGAATTTGGAGCGCATGTTTGAGGCCGGTGTGCCTGCGAATGTGGTTCAGCAGGTGGCCGGGCATTCGTCCTTGGTTGTCACATCTCTTTATACCGGTGTGGGCGAGGCCGCGGCTGTGGCGGCTGGCGAGGCGTTCGGGGTGTTCCTCGAAAAATCGACTGAGGTCACTTCGGGGGTGTTTGGGTGATGCGAGGGAATGAGAAAACCCGCGATGTCTCGCGGGTTTCGGGTGGTGGCTCCGACCGGCGTCGATCCGGTGACCTTTCGATTTTCAGTTTATTTGATGGGGATGGGCGTCCTACGGCTTCGGGCGTGGCGTGGGTTCGTGCGAATCTTGGGCGGACGTGTGCGTGTCCGATTGATTTGGGTGGTGGCCGGTGGGCGAAATGCAAAAAACGTAGTTTTTATGAGTGTCCGCATTGTGCGCTCACCTACCGGCGAGATTGGTCGCACATCATTTGGGACGGCGTGAGGGATGTGGTTGGCCGGGTCTTTTTTGTGACGGTGACGGCCCCCTCGTTTGGTGAGGTGCATCGAGTGCCGAAGAAG
>CACYEE010000004.1 GCA_902773415.1 uncultured Actinomyces sp. | reverse complement strand
TCTCGAACATGAAACGCCAACTCGGCCACGACGCCCTCCTCAAGGACTACACGGTGCGGCATATGAAAGGCGGCCGGCACATTTCCATTGCGCTGTGGCGCGATACCGACATTTCAGGCTCGATTCCCCTCACCGACTTCATCTCCTTCGTGCATCAGCCAACCGAACCGTGGGATTCGGGCAGCTTCCTCAACATTCGCGCGCGCGTGGCCCGCGATATCTGGAGCGACGGCATGCGGAAGATGGACGACGTGTGGCCTCCACGCTGGGAAGTGCGCGGCTTCCCCGACGAGAAAACGCTCGACAAGCTCCGGGAAGCCTCGCACCGGAGGGTGTAGGGCGACACGCAGGCAGCGGCCCGGCGACGCCGAATCGACAGGGCGGGTTCCTCGCGGATCGCGGCCAATTCGGCGGGGCTGCGCGGAGCGAAGCGGGGGCGCGCCGAACGACGCGGGAGGCTCGCGCCCGCCAGGGGCGCAGTCGTGCCGATTGCGGCGCGCCTCCCGCAGGCCCCGCGCACGCCACGCAAAACCTCCGGGCAGCCCCCGCAAGGCATCCGGGGCCGGCACCGCCGCGAAAGCTACCAGCGCCAGCGGATGAAGCTCACGCCGTCCTCGACATTCTCGCTTGTCGCCTGGCACACCCCGTCGATCACCTGAAGCTCGCGGGACGTCTCCACACGCTCGGACGTCCCGCCTTTCGTGCGGGTCTGCACCAGCACCCATTCGACGAACTGGGGCAGCTCCTCGCCGAAGTCGACGGTAAGGGCGAACATGTCGAGGGGCCAGGCGAACCAGCGCTGGCCGGTGCGGGTAATGCGGTCGGAACTCGACGTTTCGACAGTGTAGCCGACCTGCCTCAGCTCGCCGGACTGCTGGGCGGGCGGAAGGTGAATCGGAATCAGCTCGAATCGGCTTGCTTCCTGGACGATGGGATTTCCGACGGTACCGCCGTCAACATCGGTGATGCAGGGAACCGGGTCTCCGGGGCCCCAGGATTCGCCGACATGCATGGCAGGCTGGTCGGGGTTCGTGATCCGCACGATCGCTTCGGCACGGGTGACGGCACGGTGGCCGCCATCGGAAATCGTGACGGTCTGGTGGAGGAACTTGCGCTGCACTTCGCGTTCCCAGTCGATCGTTTCGGGGGCGAGGTTGCGCGGAGCGCCCCACAGCAGGCGCGGCACCTGTATCGCCCCGACGACGGGCTGGCCCGCCGCGCCCGCGCCGGCCCCGGCGTTCGAGGACGCTTCGCGTTCGCGTTCGACGGGAATCGACAGGGTGCCCGGCGGCACGCCGAGGACGCGTTCGATTTCGTCGAGGGCCTTGATGGAGGACTGGCGGCGCGGCAGGGATCGGCCGGACTGCCAGTAGGAGAGGGTTGCCTGGGTGAGCTTGACGCCCCGGTCGGCGAGGGCGTCAACCACTTCGACGAGGGTCATTCCCGAGGCGTTCACTGCGTTTCGGAACTCTTCGGCAAAGCTCGTTCCCATTTCGCTCATCGTGCCGACCTTTCGCATCGTCCTGCCGGCGCAGCGTCGCGTCGCCCCGCCGGACCTACTGCCCGAAAAAGGGCCGTACTTAATAAGTTGACGTATCTCTGATAATCATAGCGCACGTAAACTTATACTTCACCCCAGTCTCCGTGCGCAAAACGCGCAAGCGTCTCGCGCTTGAACTCGGAATACCGTTTTTCCTCGATGGCGGCGCGGATCGAATCGACGAGGCGCACCGTGTAGCGTTCGTTGTGAATCGTTGCAAGCGTCGAGGAAATCATCTCTTTCGCCTTGAAGGCGTGATGGAGGTAGGCGCGCGAATAGTGCATGCACGTGTAGCAGTCGCAGTCGGCAACAAGCGGGCGGAAATCACGTTTGAATTGCGCACGGGTGATGTTGAAGCGGCCGTCGGGCGAATAGATTGCGGCGTTTCTGGCGACGCGGGAGGGATTCACGCAATCGAAGGTGTCGGCTCCCGCCTCGACGGCGGCGAAGAAGTCGTCGGGTTCGGAAATGCCGAGCAGGTGGCGCGCGCGGTTTTCGGGCAGTTCCTCCGATACCCAGCCGACGATACGCCCGAGGTTTTCCTTTTCGAGGGCGCCGCCGATTCCGAAGCCGTCGAAGCGTTGCCCGCCGACGTCCATCTGTCCGAGGTCGCGCGCGGCCTTGCGCCGCAGGTCCTCGTACTGGGCACCCTGAATCACCCCGAAGAGCTGCTGGTACGGCTTGCCTGCGCGTTCGCGCGCGAGCCTGGCGTGTTCGCCGAGGCAGCGCCAGGCCCAGCGGCGCGTGCGTTCGAGCGCTTCTTCCTGGTAGGCGCGCGAGTTGAGCAGCGTCGTCAGCTCGTCGAAGGCGAAGATGATGTCGGCACCGAGTTCGTGCTGGATGCGCATCGAGACTTCCGGAGTGAATCGGTGCCTGTCCCCGTTGAGGTGGGAGCGGAAGGTCACGCCGTCGTCGTCGACGTTGGCAAGGCGTTCCTTTTTGGCCGCGACTTCCGTATCGGCTCGGTTCGAGCCGGAAAACTCCCGGGAGAGCACCTTCTTGAAGCCGGAACCGAGGGAGAGCACCTGGAAGCCGCCGGAATCGGTGTAGGTCGGCCCGGGCCAGTTCATGAAGCGGCCAAGCCCGCCGGCTTCGTCGACGATGTCGGAGCCGGGCTGGAGGTAGAGATGGTAGGCGTTGGCGAGTACGGCCTGCGCGCCGGTTGCGGCGACGGCTTCGGGAAGCACCGCCTTGACGGTGGCCTTCGTGCCGACGGGAATGAAGGCCGGGGTTGCGATGTTGCCGTGCGGGGTGCGAATGACCCCCGTGCGCCCCAACGGCTTGCCGGTGCGCTCGCCGAAGCCGGTCTCTTCCAGCCGCGTCGAAATGTCGAATCCGGTGTTCATGTCAGTCTCTTTCGTTTGTATGGGATGCGGGTTCCGCGCGACGCAGGTTGCGCGCCTCCAGCGTCGCCCCGCTCCATGCGAACCAGGTTGCGTGCGACGCCGGGCTGCACACCCCTCGCGCCGCCCCTAACGAAAGTTTCTCACGCCGCCAAGTCCCGCACGCCGCGTGTCGCCCCAAACGGAAGTTTCGCACACCGCACGTCGCTCCTCGCATCGGCCCCACCCGCCCGATCTCCGTGCAACACCGGGCCGCGCACACCGCAAGGCATCCGTGCGACGCACGCTACACGCGACGCGGGTTCCGCGCGTCCAGCGTCGCCCCTCGCCCCGCCCCGCGCGTTTGCCATGCGTCGCTTCGTTCGCGCCCGAACCTCCGAAACCCCGCAAAACCGGAGTTCGGGAAAGCTCGAATACGCGGCGCGTTCAGTTCGCGTAGCTCGGCTCGCGGCGCTTGACCCACGCGACGACGCCGTAGCTGAGCGGCAGGAGCACGGCCTCGACCGTCACCTTGTATGCGTAGCCGGTAACAGTGAGATTGAGTATTGTCGGCAAGGGCACGACGCCGGCCCAGGCCAGGCCGCAGAAGATGACCGTGTCGGCGAGCTCGCCCACGACCGTCGAGCCAATCAGGCGCGCCCACAGGCGCCTTTCGCCCCAGCAGTCCTTGATCCGTACGAGCACGTAGGAGTTGAGAAGCTGGCCGACGAGGTAGCCGAGCATCGAGGCGGCGACGAAGCGGGGCACGACGCCGAGGACGGCCTCGAAGGCGGCCTGGTTTTCGTAGCTCGGGTCGGCCGGGGCAATCTGGACGAGCCAGAAGACGAGGGAAGCGAGAATCGACATCGCGAAGCCCATGACGATGACGCGGCGGGCAGCCTTGAACCCGTACACTTCGGCGAGGACGTCTCCGAGGATGTAGGTGAGGGGGAAAAGGAATGCGCCGCCGTCGAAGACGAGGGGCAGGGGACCAAGCCTGACGCCGATGAGTTTCGTGGCGCCGATGTTCGACAGGAGGAGGAAGCCGACGAAGGCGACGGCAACGACGTCGTAGATCCTGCGGTTCGAGTGCGCATAGGCGGCTTCGGCACGTTCGGGCGCGCCCGCCGTTTCGGGGGCGGGCGCGGTTTCGGGGGCGACGGCGGGCATGGCTATCCCTTCTGTTCGTGGGGATTGGCCCGGCTCTGCCACCGCGCGGGCGCGGGCGTCGCGCCGGTTGGGCGGGCCCGCAGAGCGCCGGTCGCCCGACGTTCCGCGCGCAAGTATACCTGCTGCGCCCGCGAGCGCAACCGGCGCGAAGCGCGCACGGCAACACCCGCCTCGACGCGAGGCTTTGCGGCATGCCCGGTGTCGCATTGGGGACAGTCCCCTTCGCGGCACCGGCCTGTCCCGCTCCCGACGCTCGCCCCGGCGCGGCGGCGCTCAATAGCCGATGCGGAGCACCGGTTCGTTGTCGGCCGGCGATGTCGCCTGCGTAATCGTCAGCTCGTCGCCCCGGTAGCCGATCGTGGAACCGGGCATGAGGAACTGGTCGGAGGTCACGAGGTAGTCGGCGAGGTTCGCGAGCATCGAATAGACCTCTTCTTCGCCGTGCAGGCAATCCATGACCTCAAGGTCGAGGTGGCCGAACAGGCGCAGGCCGAGCGTTCGGGCATTGGTGAGCTGCGGCCTGTAGGTTCGGATGCCGATCCACAGCGGCAGCGGCACCTGGCCGCGCCCGAGCATGTCCGCCAGTTCGACGATCATGCGCGGCGGCTGGACGGTTCCGAGTTCCCAGCGGTACACGCCGATGGCCGCGTCCTCGCGCATGAGCGCGTCCATGACCTGGGCAAGCGCGGTGTGGGCGTCGATGGCGCGGCGTCGGCGCTGGATTTCTTCCGGGAGCTTCGGGTCGACGACGTATCGCGTTCCCGCGTCGCCGCCGTCGTTGCCCGCGCTGTCGCGCGCGAGGTCGGCGGCGTCGAGTTCGCCCATGATCATGCGTTCGCCGGTGCGCGGGTCGACGATGGGCGCGAAGGCGGAAACCATGACGTGGAAGTCGTGTTCGGGAAGCTGGCCCTGTTCGAGTTCGAGGGTGCCGGATACGGGCGTAAGCATGACGGTGACGCCGCCGGGGGTTTCAAAATGGTAGAGGGAACCGGAGGCGCCGCCGGACTGTTCGGCGGTCACTTCGTCCCATCCGCCTTCGACGGGCAGCTGCCAGAGCATGTCAAGGCGGGCAACGGCGGCCTCGATGTCGATGGGGGCCGTGAAGAGGGCCGTCATGGAGAGGAATTCGGGGGCGAGGCCGTGGATGGCGGCGGCGGGCACTTCGCCGGGGCCGCCGCGCCCGCCGCGCGCTTCGGGCGCTTCGGGCGCGGCAGGCATTGCCTGTTCGGCGCGTTCGGATGCGGATTCGGGCGACGTGTGGCGTTGGCTCATGCGCCTTAGCCTATCGCAGGCCCATCGGGAGAGACGGCCGCCTGCGGGTGGGCCTTGCGGGCCTTGCGGCCCGGGCGGCCATCCGGCACATGCGACCCGCACTGCCCGGGCCGCCCGCGTTCGCCGGTCAGCGCCAGCGTACGGTTCCCACGGCGTTGGCGAGGCTTTCGGCGGTCACCATCACCACGTTGCCTTGCGGTTCGAGCTCCATCGCGAGAATGGTCTTTTCCGTGCTCTCGTCGCGATCGATGGTCGAGGAGAGCGCCCATTCGATGCCTTGGGGCACCTCGCCGTCGAAAACCACGCGACACATGTACAGCTTGATGGGCCACGAGAAGGCCCGTTTGATTGCGTATTTCAGGGGTTGCGCGCTGCCGAAGCGGCGTTCGTAGACGACATGGTGCAGCCCGCCTTGGGGAATCGAGTCGGGGATGACGAGCGTGGTGCTCTTTGCGACGCCGCGCGCCGTTTCTTCGGTTTTCGTCGCGCCGATTTGAGCGCCGAGAACGTTGTAGATGCCGATGTCGTCCGGGGCGGGCGGTACGCCTTCGTCCCAGAATCCGGTCACATGGAGGGTGGCGCGCTTGCTGCCGACCCTTACGATTTGGGCGACCTTGATGTCGACGGTGCGGAAATCGGCGGAGACCCTGATTTCTTCCTCAAGCATTTCACGGGTGACTTCGTTGCTCCAGGATGTCGCAATGTCGAGGTCGTCGAAGCTGCGGCGCACTTCCCTGTCGGTGTTGTGGACGTGGCTGCGGAAGTCGTCGCGTCCCTGATTGGCGGCGCGGCTGGCGGCGAGGATTTCCGTGAGCGCCCCGCGTTTGGTTCCGAGGACCATTTCGAGGGCGTCGACGACGCTTCGCGAGTTCCTGCGCTTCGGAACGGACCGGCCGCTTCGCCAGTAGGACAGGCTCGCTGCCGTCACCGGATGGCCGGCCTGGGCGAGTTCCGCCGAAATCTGCGAAAGCGTCTTGCCGCTGCGTGCCACGGCTGCGCCGAGCGCGTCGGCGAATGCGCTCTCCGTGTGTTCCTTCCCCATGCCGCTCAGCCTATCGCAGGCGCAACGGCGCGAAAGCCGCTGCCTCAAGGCTCACACCCGCACAAATCGGGGACGGGGCAGTTTTCGTCCAAACGAAGGAAATCTGCCCCGCCCCGCATCGTTCAAGGAAGCGTTCGCAGGGTTCGCCGGGCCCCGGAGGAGCTAGGAACCCGACCAGAGGGGAATCGAGCCGCCGGGAATGGCGTCGATGAGATCGCGCGTGTACTGCCGCTGCGGGCTGGAGAACAGATCGTCGGAGGAACCTGTCTCCACCACCTTGCCGTGCTGCATCACCACGATGTCGTCGGCCATCTGGCGCACCACCGCAAGGTCGTGCGTAATGAACAGGTAGGACAGCTTCAGCTCGGCCTGCAAGTTGTTGAGCAGGTTGAGAATCTGGTCCTGCACGAGCACGTCGAGGGCGGAAACGGCCTCGTCGAGCACCACGATTTCGGGCTGGAGGGCCAAGGCGCGGGCAATCGCCACACGCTGGCGCTGGCCGCCCGAAAGCTCGCCGGGGTAGCGGCGCATGGCCGAACGCGGCAGGGCCACCATGTCGAGCAGGTTCGCCACGCGCTCCTCGCGTTCGGCCTTCGAGCCGATCCTGTGAACGCGCAACGGTTCCTCGATGCACCGGTAGATCGACATCATCGGGTCGAGCGAGCCGTAGGGGTTCTGGAACACGGGCTGCATCTTGCGGCGCATCGCGAAAAGCTCCTTCGGCCCGAGCGTCGACAGCTTCGTGCCGTGGAAGTACACTTCGCCGGAGGTCGGGTCGAGCAGGTTGAGGATCATGTTGGCCACGGTGGACTTGCCCGAACCGGATTCGCCCACGATCGCCAGCGTCGTGCCTTCGCGAAGCGTGAAAGAAACGTCGTCGACGGCGCGCAGCTCCTTCTTCTCGCCCTTCTGCCCGCGAATGCCGAAGATTTTCGTGAGATGTTCGACGCGGATCGCTTCCTCCGTGGAGGTCGCGCCCGCCCCCGAGCCGATGCGTTCCTCGTCGGTCAGCTCGATGCCGGCGGCGTGCGCGGCCTCGATGCGGTTGGAGGCGAGCGACGGCGCGGCCCTGATGAGCCGCTGCGTGTAGGGATGCCGCGGATTCTGGAGGATTTCGAGCGCCGGCCCGGATTCGACGACCCGCCCGCGGTGCATGACGACGAGGTAGGAGGCGCGTTCGGCGGCAAGGCCGAGGTCGTGGGTGATGAAGAGGACGGCGGTGCCGAGTTCTTCGGTAAGCGTGCCCAGATGGTTGAGGATCTGCTTCTGGACGGTCACGTCGAGGGCAGAGGTCGGCTCGTCGGCGATGAGCAGCTTCGGGTTGCAGGCCAGGCCGATGCCGATGAGGGCCCTCTGGCGCATGCCGCCGGAGAACTCGTGCGGATACTGCCTGGCGCGGCGCTCGGCGTCGGGCAGGCCGGCATGCCCCAGCATCTCGGCCGCCACCTTGTCCGCCTCGGAACCCTTGGCGACGCCGTTGGCGACAAGCGCTTCCTTGACCTGGTAGCCGATGCGCCACACGGGGTTGAGGTTCGACATCGGATCTTGCGGCACGAGGCCGATCTTCGATCCGCGAAGCTCCTGGCATTCCTTTTCGGACAGCTTCGTGATGTCGCGGCCCTCGAAAAGGATCTGACCGCCGGTCACCTTGCCGGTGCCGGGCAGCAGGCCGATGATCGCGGCTGCGGCGGTGGACTTTCCCGAACCCGATTCGCCGACGATCGCAATCGTCTGGCCAGGATAGATCGAGAAGTTCGCCTTGCGAACGGCAGGCACGACGCCCGTCGTCGAACGGAAGGCCACTTCGAGGTCCTTGACCTCAAGCAGGGGCTTGATCTGCGTACCCTTCGCTTCCTCGGCCATCACTTCCTCGCTTTCGGATCAAGGGCGTCGCGCACGGCGTCGCCCATCATGATGAAGCCCAGCACGGTCAGCGCGAGGGCGCCGGCCGGGTAGAAGAGGACCTGCGGGGCCTGGCGCAGCATCTGGCGCGCGGCGGAAATGTCGCCGCCCCAGGACACGACGGTCGGCGGAAGGCCGATGCCGAGGAAGGACAGCGTCGCCTCGGTGACGATGTAGGAACCGAGAGCCACCGTCGCGTAGACGATGATCGGGGCGGCGGCGTTGGGCAGGATGTGGCGGATCATGTTCGCCCAGCCGGAAGAACCCAGCGAGCGCGCCGCCGTCACGTATTCCTCCTGCTTGGCTTCCATGACGGCACCGCGCGCGATTCGCGCGATCTGCGGCCAGCCGAAGATGCCGATGACGACGACGACCGTCAGGATCGTGCGCGACTCCTTGAAGATCTGCATGACCACGATGGCGGCGAGCACGAAGGGAATCGCGAAGAAGATGTCGGTGATTCGCGACAGGAGGGCGTCGGCCCAGCCGCCGCGGTAGCCGGCAATCGCGCCCATCGTCGTGCCGATGACGACCGCGAGGATCATGGTCAGCACGCCGACGACGACGGATGCGCGCGCGCCGTAGACGGTGCGGGCGAAGATGTCGCAGCCCTGCTTGTCGAAACCGAAGGGGTGGCCGGCGCGGGCCGGCTCAAGGGAGTCGGCGAGCTGGCACGAGCGCGGGTCGACGGAGGTGAACAGCTGCGGAACGGCAGCCATGAGCACCGAGAAGAGGATGAGGAGGGCGGCCACCCAGAAGATGGGACGGCGGCGCAGCTGACGCCATGCCTCGCCGAAGACGGAAGCGGGCGGACGGTCGTCGGCAACCGCGTCGACCGCGCCGAGGCCGGTTTCGTCGATGTCGGAAACGTGGTGTTCCTGGCCGGGATATGTCTGCTGGTTATTCATAGCGAATCCTTGGATCGAGGGCCGCGTAGAGGAGATCGACGAGGAGGGAGGTCGCGATGTAGACGAGTACGAGAATCGTGGTGAAGGAGACAACGGTGGGAGCCTCTCCCTGAAGAATCGCCTTGTACATCGTGCCGCCGACGCCGGGAACGTTGAAGATGCCTTCGGTAACGATGGCACCGCCCATGAGGGAGCCCAGGTCGGCGCCGATGAAGGTGACGACGGGGATGAGCGAGTTGCGCAGGATGTGGCGGACGACGACCTTCGGGCGGCTCAGGCCCTTCGCGGTTGCCGTGCGCACGTAGTCCGCGGTCGCGTTCTCCCCGACCTCGGTTCGGGTCAGGCGCAGGATGTAGGCGAAGGATACCGCTCCGAGCACGACGGCCGGCATGAGCATCGATCTTGTCGACATGTTCGACGTGGCCGTGACCGGCAGCCATCCGAGCTTGACGCCGATGAGGAATTGCAGAAGGAAGCCGATGACGAAGGTCGGCACGGCGATGACGAAGAGGGAGACGACGAGAACCGTCGAATCGAAGATGCCTCCGCGCCGCAGGCCTGCGAGCACGCCGAAGAGGATGCCGAAGACGGATTCAAAGACGATGGCCATGAGGGCCAGCTTGATCGTCCACGGGAAGGCCTGCGCCATGACGTCCATGACGGGGCGTCCAGAGAAGGTCTGGCCGAAGTCGAGCGTCACGATGCCCTTGAGGTAGAGCAGGTACTGCATCCACAGGGGCTTGTCGAGGTTGTAGCGGGCCGTAATCGCCGCGCGCGTCTCCTCGGAGAGCGTCTTGTCTCCTCCGAGGGCCGCAACCGGATCGCCCGGCAGCGCATAGACCATTGCGTAGATGAGGAAGGTGGCCCCGAAGAAGACGGGAATCAGCTGAAGCAGCCTTCGTCCGATGTATCTTGTCACGTCGAATCACCAGTTCGTGTCAAAAGCCTTCCCGCCCGGCTTTCCACTTCGGTAGCAAATCCCGCCCGGAGGCGGGATTCGGTCGAAGCCGGCCCTGCACGCAGCCGGGACGACGCGAACGGCGTCGCCCCGCGCTTCGCGCATGTGTGCCGTGAAAACCATGCGGCGGGCCATCCGTCAGGGAATGACCCGCCGCACAGTCTAGTATTTCATGTTCGGATTGTGAAAATCCGGGTCGATGCCGTTTTCGGCGTCGATCACTTCTTCGTGATGTCCTCGTAGACGGGAACCGTCTTCCAGTTCACGACGACGTTCTCGACGTTCTCCGAGTAGCCGCCCAAGGCGTTCTGGCCCCAGAGCGGAATCGCCGGCAGGTCCTTCATGAGGACGGCCTGGGCCTCGTCGTAGGCGGCAAGGCGGGAGGCCTCGTCGGTCGCGTCCAGGCCCTTCTTGAGGGCAGAGGCGAACTCGTCGGAAGCGTAGCGGGCATCGTTGGAGCCGGCACCCTCCGAGTAAAGCGGATCCATGAAGTTGAAGGCCGACGGGTAGTCGGCCTGCCAGCCGGTGCGGATGGCCGAGGTCAGCGTGCCGTTGGAGGCGTCGTCGCGCATCTCGGAGAACATGGCGTAGGCCTTCGGTTCTGCCTTGATGCCGAGGTTGTTCTTGATCTGGTTCACGACGGCCTCGACCCACGGCTTGTGGGCGGAGGAGTCGGCGTTGTAGCCGAGTTCAAAGGTGGCGTCGCCCCAGTCGGAAATCTCGTTGGCCTTGGTCCACAGCTCCTTGGCCTTCTCCGGGTTGAACTCGAGAACTTCGTTTCCGGGAATCGAGTCGGAGTGGCCGGGGATGACGGCGGCGACGAAGTCGGTGGCGGGCGAACGGGTGCCGTCGAAGATCTTGTCGCAGATCTCCTGACGGTCGATGGCCATGGAGAGGGCCTGGCGGCGCAGGCGGCCTTCCTCGTCGTTGCCGAAGTGTTCAAGGTAGTAGGGCACGGTGAAGGACTGCCAGACGGCGCCTTCCTGGTTGATGGCGCGGTCGCCGAGATCGTCCTTGAAGGTCGAGACGGCGTCGGCCGGGATGGAGTCCATGATGTCGAGCGAGTTGGCGAGCAGGTCGTTGTAGGCGGCCGCATCGTCGGTGTAGAGCTTGAACCAGATGCCGGCGTTCTTGGCCGGGGTCGGGCCGTCATACTCGGGGTTCGGCTCAAGAGCTATCGTCTCGTTGTGGTCCCATTGGGTCAGGATGTAGGGGCCGTTGGAGACCGGGGTCTCGCCCTGGGTCTTGACGGTGTCCTCGGACTCGTCGAAGCCGGTGGGCAGCGGGTAGAAGGCGGTGTAGCCGATCTGCTTGTCGAATTCGGGATCGGCCTGGGTCAGGTGGATGTTGAACTCCGTGTCGGAAATCTTTTCGAGGCCGGTCAGGCCCTCGTACTTGGCAGCGCCCTCGGCTTCGCCCTCGGCGTCCTTCGCCGCGGCCTCGGCATCCTCAAGGGCCTTCTTCGCGTCGTCGACGGCGGCCTTGGCGTCGGCGTCGTCCGGCGCGGCTTCGAGAGCGGCCTCGGCCTCTTCAAGGGCGGCCTTGGCGTCGTCGACGCCGGTCTCGGCGGCCACGGCGTCCTGCTGGGCCGTCGGGTAGCCCTCGATGTTGGCGAAGAAGTTCGCCGAAAGCGCGGCGTTGGCCGGATCGGCGCCCCAGTTCCACGCATCGATGAAATTCTGGGCGGTGACGGTCGAGCCGTCCGAGAACTTCTTGCCTTCCTTGAGCTTGACGTTCCAGGTCTTGCCGCCGTCCTCGGTGGTGACCGAATCGGCAATGGCCATCTTCGTGGTGCCGTCGACATCGTAGTACGTCAGGCCTTCAAAGATGAGTTCGGCGACCTTGCCGCCGTTGACCTCGTTGATCATGGACGGAATGAGAATCGTCTGCGGCTCGAAGTTCGAGGCGACGATGACGCCCTCGGTGGTCTCGCCGATGCTCGCCTTGCCCGAGCCGGCGTTGGCGGTCTCTTCGGTGCCTGCGGAATCCTTCGCGTCGTCAGCGCCGGTATCGCTCGACGACGAGCATCCGGCCATCGAGAACGCGAGCGCGCCCGCGGCAGCGAGAGCAAGAATCTTCCTCTTCATATTTGCGTCTCCCAATTGAATAGGCATGTGCTCCACACATCAGGTGTGGCCGAGGCCATTTTTTCACAATTCGCCGCACAGAGGCCAGAACCCGCCCGGCTTGTTCTGTGCGCGAAGTCCGCCACAGGCCGGGCTGCCGGGTTTCCGCTTCCCGGCGAGACGGCGGATTCCTGCCGTATCGTGCGGTTTTGGCCGCCCGGCACCGCGCGGCAGTCGACCTCGGTCTCGTTTGTCACGATTGCATAACACCGGCGTTTCGCCGCTCTCGCAACGGGAGCGGGCAGGAGTCCGACCATCCGAACCGGCACGGTGCGCATGTCTCTCCTGTCCAGCTCCCGCCTCCGGGTGTCGAGAAAAGGGGACGAACCAGTGTCGCAAAGGGGACAGCGACGAGCGGAAGCACCGCGCGAGCTCGCTCGCGCAAGACCGGAGCAAGGAATCTGCGGGAGGGAGCGAAGCGACCGAACACGCCCCCAACCTCGCCCCGCGCCGCCAAACTCAACCCCGCGGCCTTGGCGTCGAACCCCGATCAGCGCAGACGGCAGCTCAAGCGGAAGCAATCGGCCCGCATGGCCACACGGAGGGATGCGCAGTGCGCTGGCTCCCGTGGCGCGCCAGGCGGCGCGCGGTGCGCAGGGATCCCCAGGCGATGAAGGCGATTCCGGCCCAGGCGAAGAGGAGGAGCGGGAGCGCGGTGACGAGGGCATGGACGCCGGCGATGGGCAAGCCAGATGCCGAAGGCGACGGCGACGACGACCATGATCGCGTTTCCGAAGGCGAGGGATTCGGCGGCGGGATATCCGCCGCGTTTCTTGACCGCGCCGCAGGCTCCGACGGACGGCGAGAGCGACCCGCGGGAAGTGGTCGCAGGAGGCGGTGAAGCAGACGAAGGCGAGAGGCGGGGGCGACGCGGGGCGGGCGAAGCGAGCGTCGGCCCTCAGGCGTCGCGGGGCATGGCGAGGGCATCCCGGCGGCCTGGCTTGTCGGGGTTTTCCTGCCGGGGACCAGCCGTGGTTTCGGAGATGATCCGCACTGCCGCTTCGTCGGCGGGCGGCCACGTCAGGGAGGGCATTTCGCCCGGTTCGACCCAACGCAGCTCCTGGTGTTCGCTCGCGGAAGGCTCGCCCGTTTCGAGCCTGCACCAGTACACCGCAAGCCGCACCCTCCCGAAGGGATATTCATGCTCCGACGTGCAGATATGCTCCCCGACGGCCACCTCGCATCCGAGCTCTTCGCGTATTTCGCGCGCGAGCGCCTCCTCGCAGCTCTCGCCCGCTTCGATCTTGCCGCCGGGGAATTCCCAGCGCCCTGCAAGCTGACGTTTGGCGTCCCGCTTGGCGCACAACACGCGCCCGTCGCGCACGATGGCTGCGCCAACGACGTCGATCATGTTTCCTCCCGCCTGCCCGCAGGCCTCGATTCGCGCGAAAAAGCCAGGTCAAGGGTAGCAAAGCAGCCAAAAGCGCAAAAGTTTTCCCCCGCCATGCGGCATTCGTCTCGCAGCCGAGGAAACCCCCGAACCGCATGTGTACGAATGCGCATCCAAAAATGTACAATTGAAGTTCAAGGAGGTCATCGTGAGCGAAACCATTCAGATTCCCGCCTCGCAAGTGCGCAAGGATTTTGCCCATTATCTCCGTCTGGTCGACGAGACGGACGTCGAGATCACCCGCAACGGAAAGGTCGTTGCCATGCTGACGTCTCCCCATCGGGAAAGGCTCGCCATCGTCGCCGAACTGGCAGGATGCGTGGACGCCGTCGTCGACGAAAAGACGGACAGGGCGGAAAGGCTCGCACGCAAGTGAAGGTGCTTCTCGATACGAACGTGGTGTTCGATTTCCTGCTGTCGACACGTGGCGAGTTCCACCCTCCCGCCGTCAGGCTCATGGAACAGGCGGCAACGGAGACGATCGAAGCAGTGCTGTCGACCTCCCAGATTGCCGACATCTTCCACAGCCTTCGGAAAGCGGCAGGGCCGAAGGAAGCCCGGCGGCTGCTGTCGCGCCTATTCGAGCTATGCGCCTTGACGCCCACGATGCCAAGCGATTGCGTTATCGCGCTGGGATCGGACGCGAGGCGCTACGAAGATGCGGTCCAGATGCAGACGGCGGCCCGCATAGGCTGCGCCGCCATCGCGACGCGCAATCTTCGCGACTACGAGAATTCGCCGGTTCCGGCCATGCCTCCGGCCGAAGTGCTGGAGCTTCTTGCCGGCACCGGAAGCCAGGCCCCGGCGGGCGACGACCCGGCTGGCCGTTCCGCGAGAGGAACGCCATCCTCGTAGAGCCGCTCGGGCGCGATATCAACCATGTCGTTCCAGACGACCGTCCCGAAGTCGGCGTGCGCCAAGGCAAGAAAAACCACGGTTCTTCGGCGGCGCCCACGGAGCCGGGCTTCCGCCGTCTCGACGGCATGTCCCCTCAAGAATGTTGCCGTCAAGGTCAAAAGCAGCATCGTGCCCCCGACACTGGGCATGGAAATGCGGCGGATCGCGGCCGTCGAAAAAGATGCGGATGGCAATCCCGCAGAACATTGAAATCGTAGGCACACGCCCTACGAACGAGCCGAATGCGTCCTCTGCATCTCGACGGCACTCACGCCCCGGACCCGATGGGGTCGCAACCCCGGAGCGGTCGCCAGTTCCGATTTTGCCACGCAGAACGCTGTCGGCACGTTTCGCCTCATCACGGCATCGGCAAGACGCCGCGCGCAAAAAGCCGCAAACTTCTCTCCGACCCATGTTGCAACCTGTTGCGCGCAATGCCGCTTGGCGACTATTGGGAAGACATGTGCCAGACTTTGCGGAAACCGGAGCCGACAGCAAGAACACTGCCGTCATGCCTCCCGAACCGCGCATCCTTATCGGGAATCTGCGAGACATCGGCTGTTCCTTCACTAGCGCCGTTGCCGGCATCATTGACAAGTCGATATCCGCCGGGGCAACCCGCGTTGCCGTCTTCGCAATCCCCGACGACGACTTCCGAATCGGAATCCTTGACGACGGCGAAGGCCTTTGCGACGAAGATCCCCGCCTTGCCATGCGCCTGGGAAGCAGCAATCCCCCGCGAATGCCGAAACGAAACCGACCTTGGCAGATTCGGACTTGACCCCAAGACCTCCTCGGTCTCCCAATGCCGCAAACCGACCGTCGCATTACGCCACGCAGGCAAAACGGCCTGCATACGCACATTGCCAAAACGCATGTTCACGTGCATTCGGTACCGCAAATGCGCATTCCGGCAAGGTTGCGCATCCAGCCCGAAACATTCCACGGGAGCCAACAGCGCCCCACGCCCCTCGCGGCACAAAGAGTCCCTGCCGCGTGGGACTCGCTTCCCCGGCACTTGGCGCAAGAGAACAAGAAGCTCGTCTTTGGCCGCACTCGCGAAAACGCCCGCGCGCGGGACTTTCGCAGCACCACCGCACGGCTTGCCCAGGCACGCATCGCAACCAAGGTACGCCGCGTCGCCAAACCCGGCACGCCTCTGGCCGCATACGCCGATTCCGAAGCCTTCACGCCGTTCATGGCCGATGTCGGCCCGCTCGCCGCCGCCGGCCCCGATCCGGCCAGCCTCGCCGGTTCGGATGCCGTATTCACGGAATTCAAGGGCGCCCTGACCGAACAGTACGTCTGCCAGCAGCTTCTCGCCGAACACCGGACCGGACCCTTCTATTGGCCTGCCGACGGCTTTCGCAGAGAAATCGATTTCCCTGTCCAGGCCGGCAGAACCCTCTTCCCCATCGAAGCCAAAGAGAACGAAAACCTGCGTGCACGAAGCCTCCGCGTCTTCGCCCAAGCCAATCCCGGCGTCAAGCCCCTGCGCTTCCCGCTTTCCCTGCCCCGAACAGGACCGGAACCGCAACATCCCCCTCTGCCCGATATCCGACCGAAGTTTCCGGGGCTAGCCCCATCACCGCCCCGCCACTCGCGCCACTGCCGCCTGCCCCGCATCCCGGCGCGGTAAAATCGGTTCATGGAGCGCACGGAACAGGAAATCGAAGCCATCGTCGCCATGCTGCGCCGCCGCGGCGGCGATTCGACGAACATCGAAGCGAAAGCCGCCGAGGGCGGAACCCCGAAACTCGGCGAAACCTTCTGCGCCTTTTCCAACATGCCCGACGGCGGACTCGTCATCTGCGGCCTGGACGAAAAGACGGGTTTCCGCGCGGTAGACATCCCGAACATGGCCCAGCTGGAAGCCTCCGTCGTCTCCCAGGCGCGCAACGCCGTCGAGCCGCCCGCCCACGTCGAGGTTTCCACCGTCGCCTTCGAAGGCAAGGAGCTGCTGCTGATCGACGTCGCCCCTTTGCCCCTTTCGGCGCGTCCCTCGCTCTATCGCGGCAAGGCCTACCTGCGCCAGTCCGACGGCGACTATCCGATGAGCGCCGCCGAACTCGCCCAGCTCGAAACGATGAAGGCCCGCCATCGGCCCGACGCGGACGCCGCGCCCGTTCCCGGCACGAGCTCCGACGATCTCGACCCCGCGCTCACGCGGGGTTTCATTGCGGCCGTCCGCCGGGCCTCGCCACGCCTGGCCGAAGCGCCCGACGCCGAAATCCTGCGCAAGCGGCGCGTCCTGGCCCGCAACGGCGAACTGACCCTCGCCGGCCTGTACGCGCTCGGCGCCTACCCGCAGGAATACTGTCCGTGGCTGCGTGCGAGCGCCGTCGAAACCGGTTCCGTCGCAACGAACGCCGTCGATTTCGGGGGCGACGCTGGCTCCGTCGCCCCGCCTTCGCGTGCGCCTTCCGGTTCGCCCGCAGCTTCCAGACCGTCTGAAACCTTTGTGCCGTCTGAGCCTTCCGGCAGGCCAGGATGTTCGACGACGGGCGGCGCGCACGCCCCCGGAAGCCTCGCGCTCGCGCGCCACAGGGATTTCGACGGCCCGCTTCCGGTCATGCTCGACGACGCGATGGCCTGGCTCGCCGCGCGCCTCGCCCGCCCGCGCGAAAGGCCCGACGCCGCAACGCCCGCTCCCGGCTTTCCGCTGGCCGCCGTACGCGAAATCGTCGCGAACGCCCTCGTCCACCGTCTGCTCGACGATTCCGCGGGATTCCAGGGCGTGGAGATTCGCCTGTCGCCGGCAAGCCTCGTGGTGACGAGCCCGGGCGGGCTGTGGGGCGTCGAGTCGACGCGGCTGGGCACGCGCGGCTCGGCGAGCCCCGTCAACCCGACTTTGTACGACATCTGCAAACTTGCGCGCACGCCCTCGCACGCCGCGGTCATTGCGGGCGACGGGGGCGGGCTGGCCGAGACGATTCGCGCTTTTCGCGACGCCGGGCTTCTTGCGCCCACGTTTGTCGATACAGGCCTGTCAATGCAGGTCATGGCCGAGCGGCCCCGCCCCTAGCAGGCCCTCCCGGCCCAGCTGCGAGTTCCGCGTATCGCTGGTGCCAGACCCCTTCGATACGTACCCTCGGGGCTATTGTCGCTGGTTCCGGTTCCTCGCCGGGGTTCCGCCGGGGCGGACCGGTCTCCTGCCACGGGCCGCACGATTCTTTCGCGACCTGCAATCCCGCCCTAGCCGCGAGTTCCGCGTATCGCTGGTGCCGGGCCCTTTTTGGTACGTAGCCTCGGGGTTGTTGTTGCTGGTGCCGGTCGTGTGGCGGCTCCTGGGCCGTCAGGCTCGCAGTCTCG
>CACYEE010000003.1 GCA_902773415.1 uncultured Actinomyces sp. | reverse complement strand
GCGGCAGGCAACGCCACCGTCGCGCCCGAAGACGCGGAACCGGCAGCGGACGCCCCCGCGCCGGCCCGCGCCGCAAAACCCGCGTATCAAAGGTGTCTGACACCTTTGATACGCCCGCGGCGCTTCCGCTCGTCGCTGTCCCCAAATCTCGCCTGGCGGCGGGCGCGCGCGGGCGCGCCGGGCTTCCCAATGCGCGAAACGACGCGAAAAGGCCCCGCGGGCTGTGGTAGTAAAGGAATGCTTTGAACGTTATCCGCGCAGCCTCCGCACGCAACGGCCAGGCCCGCTCCAGGCTCGCGCAGAAAGGAACACCCATGAAGTCCGCAAAGCGCCTGATTGCCGCAGCGTCCATGCTCGCGCTGTCCGCGTTCTCCCTGTCCGCCTGCTCCGACTCGACATCCTCGACCGAAAGCGGCGCCCCCGCGTCCGATTCCGCCTCCGCCGAAGCGAGCGCGACGGACAGCGCCGAGGCATCCGAAGCCACCTTCGTCAAGCTCGACGAGGCCCTGTCCTCCGAGCACTACGCCGTCGGCTTCAAGAAGGGCGAGGAGGAATTCGCCGCCCAGGTCACCGAAACCATGCAGGCCCTCGACAACGAAGGCGAAATCGAGAAGCTCGTCGAGAAGTACGCCGACCAGGGAATGAGCTACGACAACTGGGTGCTCCCGAAGAAGGAGGACGCGAAGAAGGACGCCGGCGCCGGCCAGGACCGCACCTTCACCGTCGGCTTCGACTCGGCATACCCGCCCTACGGCTATGTTGCCGACGATGGATCCTACACCGGTTTCGACCTCGAGCTCGCCCAGATGGTCGCCGAGGCCAACGGCTGGGAGTTCAAGGCCGAGCCGATCGACTGGGACGCGAAGGACGCCCAGCTCAACTCCGGTACCATCGACGTCATCTGGAACGGATTCACGATGGAAGGCCGCGAGGACCAGTACACCTTCTCCGAGCCCTACATGCTCAACGAGCAGGTTGTCGTCGTCCGCGCAGACTCCGGCATCGACTCTCTCGACGGCCTCAAGGACAAGAACGTCATCACGCAGGTCGATTCGGCCGCCTACGAGGTGCTCGGCGACGAAGAAGGCCGCAAGGACCTCGCCGACACCTTCGCGAACCTCGCCACCATCGGCGACTACAACAACGCCTTCATGCAGCTCGAATCCGGCCAGGTCGACGCTGTCGCCTGCGACCTCTCGATTGCGGAGTTCCAGCTCGCCAAGCGCTGACAGGAACCGAAATAGCGTGCTCCTCACTTCCGCGAAACGCTGGAGCGCGAAGCCAATCGCGTAGAATCGTGGCGCCCGGACCGCATCGGCCCGGGCGCCACGTTCGTGAGAACCCCTCGAAGGAGGCCGCCGTGGAGCTCTCGGTGATGCTGGGCCTGCTCGGCCAGGGCCTGGTCATGTCCATCGAAATCTTCGCCAGAACCCTGCTCGGCTCGCTGCCCCTCGGCGTCTTCATCGCCCTGGCGCGCATGAGCCGGTTCGCGCCGCTCGCCTGGCTCGCGCGAATCTACATTTCCTTCATGCGCGGCACCCCGCTCATGCTCCAGCTCATGGCCCTCATGTTCGGCCCCTACTACCTCTTCGGAATTTCCCTCGGCACGAGCTGGAAGATGTGGGCCTGCGGCATCGGCTTCATCCTCAACTATGCCGCCTACTTCGCCGAGATCTACCGCTCCGGCATCCAGTCGATTCCGCGCGGCCAGTGGGAAGCCGCCGAAATCCTCGGATACTCCAAGAGCCAGACCTTCCGCTACATCATCCTGCCCCAGGTGTTCAAGCGGGTCCTGCCCGCGATGGGCAACGAAATCATCACCCTCGTCAAGGACACCTCCCTCGCCTTCGTCCTCGGAATCATGGAAATGTTCACCCAGGCCAAGGCAATCGCAGCCAGCCAGGTCTCCATGCTGCCCTACGTGATCGCGGCCGCCATCTACTGGGGCTTTTCGATCGTCGTCGAATACATCCTCCACCGCGTCGAAAAGAAGATGGACTACTACCATGACTGACACGCCCGAAACCCCGGAGCTTCTCACCGTCGCCAATGCCAGGAAATCCTTCGGCGAACACAAGGTGCTCAACGGCATCTCCTTCGCGGTGCGCGAAGGAGAAGTGCTCGCGATCATCGGCCCCTCCGGCGGCGGAAAGTCGACGCTTCTGCGCTGCTGCACCCTGCTCGAAACCCTCGACTACGGAGCCCTGTCCTACAGCGACATCGACGTCGCCACCGAAGGGCCCGGAGGGGAAGCCGTCTACGGGCCGAAAGCCGATCTCCAGGCGGCGCGCGGCCGCTTCGGCCTCGTCTTCCAGAACTTCAACCTTTTCCCGCACTACACCGTCATGAAGAACATCATCGACGCCCCCATGAGGGTCCAGGGCGTCGGGCGGGCGCAGGCCGAAGCCGAAGCGCGCGACCTCCTCGTGAAAATGGGCCTTCAAGGGCGCGAAGGCAACGTGCCGAACGAACTGTCGGGCGGAATGCAGCAGCGCGTCGCCATTGCCCGCGCTCTCGCCCTCAAGCCCCAGGTGCTTTTCTTCGACGAACCCACCTCCGCCCTCGACCCGGAACTCACCCAGGGCGTGCTGCGGGCCATCCGCCAGCTTGCCGAGGAAAACATGACGATGGTCATCGTCACCCACGAAATGAATTTCGCCAGGGAAGTGGCCGACCGGGCCATCTTCCTCGACGGCGGACTCGTCGTCGAAGAAGGCCCCGCGGCCGAGCTTATCGGCAATCCGCGCGAGGCCCGCACCCGCGCCTTCCTGTCGCGGGCCGTGGACTGACCCCGAATCCCGCGCGGACGCCCCGGCAGGTGGGGCGGACGCCCCAGCGTCCTGGCGTTCGATTCCGCCCCTTTCCGATACAGTTGACGTGATTGCATTTCGGCGAGAGCGAAAGGGTGAAGATGTCCGAGAATCCGACGGCCGCAGGGAAAGGCGCACGCGCGCGGAAGGCGAAGGCTCCGGCTGCGGTACCGACGAAGCGGGCGTGGCGCAGGTGGATCGTACCGGTTTTCGTTGTCATCGTGCTGGTCTCGGCGGCAATCGCATGGCTGGTGCATGCGAACAACGTGCAGTCGAAGGTGACGCACGAAGAGTTCGCGAGCGCCCAGAAGACTTTCGAGAAGGCCGACGTTTCCTACAAGGAAGCTGCGCAGAAGCTCAAGAACGAAGCGGGTTCGTGCATGAAGTCCTACAGCGAATACGATGTGTGTCCCGCTTTGACCGCCGCTCATGAGAATGTCGAGAAGGTCTATTCGGAGGTGGTCAGGAAGGTCGATGCAATCGATCCGAAGGCCGTCGACAGGATGCCGGAGGCGACGCAGACGTACAAGGAGGAAACTTCGAGGCTCCAGGATCTCGAACGCAAGGCGGCGTCGGCCGTGGAGGACTATTCGGCGGCGCTGCTCAAGGCGGTGCGCGACGAGCATTCGACTGCGATGAACGATGCCCGCACGCAGCTCAAGGAAGCGAAGGCGCTGTTGTCGAACTCCGAGGGCCGCACGTCCGACGAGGATCTGTGGGAGGCCGTCAAGAAGATGCTGAGCGTGCATGGCAAGGTGCTTGCCGAGCAGGAAGAGGTCGATTCCTCCGATCCTGATGCGGTGATCGAGGCGACGAAGGTCGTTCGCACGGAGACGGCGGCGATCGAATCCGAGATGAGTCACTTGAAGGCCGTCTACGATGCGAAGGGGACGTCTTCGCCTGGCGAGTCGGAGTCTGCGGATTCTGAAGCGAAGGAAAGCCGGAAGGCCGACGGAAAGGCCGAGGCGTCGAAGAACGCTTCCTCCGCGTCGCCTTCTGCCGAGGCGACGGATGGGGCGGGCGAGGGCGACGGGAAGGCGACTCCTGCGGCCGAGGAGGGAATGGCGGAAGATCCGGACGCCTGATTTCGGGTCGTTCCGGTTGCGGGGCGACGGGCGAACGCGAGACTTGCGGTGAGCAGCGCAAAACGGAGCATTTTCCGGCGAAAATGCTCCGTTTTGCGCTGGTATGTTCCGGGTGCCCAAAGGATCCGTTGGACACCCGGGCCGTGCCGTTTCCGGGCCCCGCTAGTTCACCGGGGATTCTCCGAGGTCGATCGTGAGGCTCTTCTCCTCGCCGGTCTGCGTGACCAGTTCGACGGTGACCTCGTCGCCGATCGTGAAGGTCTTGATGAGCTTGGACAGGTCGCTGGCGCTCGTGATTCTCGTGCCGTTGACCTCCGTAATGGTGTCGAACACCTGGATACCGGCCTTCTCGGCGGCAGAACCGGCGTTGACCTGCTGGACGACGGCTCCGCGCACGGTAGCGCCCTGGACGTATTCGGCCGAAGCCACGGTGATGCCAAGGGCGGCGTTGCGTCCCACCTTCGTGGCTCCGTCGGACTTGCCCGACTTGATCTGTTCGACAATCTGGAGGACTTCGGCGGCGGGAATCGCAAATCCGTCGGTGTCGCCGGAACGGGCAGCGGAGGAAGCGGCGACCGTCATGCCGACGACCTTGCCGTCTTCGTTGAGAAGCGGGCCGCCGGAGTAGCCCTGAACGATGTCGGCGTCGGTCTGGATGAGGCCGACGAGTTCTTCGATGTTGGTTTCGCTGCGTGCGGTGATGTTCTGGTTGATGGCGGTGATTTCGCCGTCGACCCGGGAGGCGTAGCCTTGGCCGGAGGCGTTTCCGAGTGCGTAGACGCCTGTGCCTTTCGTGGGCTTCGAGGTGTCGAATTCGAGGGCGGCCAGGCCGGAGGCGTCCTCGAGCTTGAGGAGGGCGACGTCGGTTTCGGCATTGTGGCCGAGAACGGCGGCGGTGTAGACCTCGTCGGTGTCGGCCACCTGGACCCTCACGGTGGTGGAGCCTTCGACGACGTGGTAGTTCGTGACCGCGTAGCCGTCTTCGGAGATGACGATTCCGGTTCCCGCGCCGATGCCGTTGGTGAGCATCGAGTTGATGAGGAGCACTCCGGGGGCGGAGTCGACTTCGGCGGAGGGGGCCGTCTGCCTGGTGCCTTCGGGGAAGAAGGGATCGGTGCCGTCCTCGCCCCAGCTGTTCTGGCCATAGTCGGGGATGGCGTCCCAGCCGTTGCCGCCGAGGCCTTCGTTTTCGCTGTAGTTGCGGGGCACGCTTTGGCTGTTGTCGCGCGTGGAGTTCGCTCCGAAGCCGGAGACGGCGGCGCCGATGGATCCGACGACGACGCCTCCGAAAATCATGGAGAGCGCGGAGACGAGGGCGAGCACGCGGGTGGACCATGTGCGTTGCGGCTTGGCGGGGGTTTCCCACGGCTGGTAGGTGGCGGTGCCGCCGTAGCCTGCGCCTGCCGCGCCGTATCCGCCGTAGCCTGCCGAGCCGCTGCCGTATCCGCCCTGGTTTTGGGCGGCGGAGCCTGCGCCTGCTGCGCCGGAGGCTGCGAGGGAAGCGTAGGGGGCGGCGGTGTAGGAACCGGGGCCGTATCCCAAGGCGGGTGCGGAGGTGCCGGGCTGGGCGGTGCCGGTTTGGGCGACGCCGGGTTGTTCGAGACCGGGTTGCGTGGTGCCGATTTGGGCGACACCGGGTTGTTCGAGACCGGGTTGGACTGCGGTTCGGGCAGCGCCCGCCTGCGTTGCGTCTGGCGCGCCCGGAGCCGCCTCGCCGGAATGCCCGGCAGGCAGAACCGCAGGCTGGACAGGCAAGGGCGTGGTGGCCTGCCACGGAGCCGCCTCGCCCTGGGTGCCAGGGCCGAAGGAGGGGAGGGACTCCGTGGGCTGAATGCTGGCGGGAGCCACGGGAACGGAATGCGGGTCCGCCTCGGGTGCCGCCCCGGCGGCGAGGTCGGCGCGTGCGGGGCCATCGGCTCGTGCGGGTGCGGGGGCGACGTCGCGTGTCGCCGGCCCGTATGCCGGCATGCCCTCCGTTGCCGTCGCTCCGGCCGGTTCGGGCCCGTACGCCTTGCCCGTATCGGGAATGTGCTGTTCCTGCTTTTCTTCGTCCATGCCTTCATCCTTCCACTGCGGCGGGCGGTGCCGCGGCCTGTTTCTCGCAAGGCAAACGGTGCGGCGCGGTTCGCAGCGCCGGCGGTGCCTGGTGTCGGCAGAGCCCTGCCCCATCATTTCCTCATGGGCGAGTGTGAAGGCTCTGGAAGAAGTCTGGGAATCGGCTGGAAGGGCCGGAACGGGGCCGTCTCTGGAGGGCTGCGGCTGTTTGCGCAGGTCGGAGCGTCGGCTATCGGTTTGGGGACTGCGTTCGGTCGCTTCGATTCCCCTGACAGCTTCCTCGCTCCGGTCTCGCGCGAGCTCGCGCGGGCCCTCCGCTCGTCGCTGTCCCCGATGCGGCACTCGCCGGTCAGATCCAGGAGTCGAAGAACATGTGGAAACGCCAGAAATCGTAGGGAACGGTCACGCCGGTCCACAGCGGGAACCACAAAACCGCGACAATCGCAATCAACGCCGCCGTCGCAGTCGCAAGGGCAAGACCGAGGCTCGTCGGCCTTGCCCGCCACCAGGACGCCTGCCCGTCGTCGCCCTCGGAAGACAGGGAGAACAGCGCCGCGAAAATCCGCGCGAACACGTTGCGGTCCTCCGCGGCCCGCGCCCCGGAGCCGTCGTCGTCGCCCACGATGTCGCCCGGCTCGCCGCCCGCAACCGGCTCGGCGAGAGGCGGGAAACCCGGAAGCATCGTCGAGAAATCCGTGTCGGAGTTCACCCGAACGCCAGGAATCCACGCCTCCTCGACCCCTGCAAGCACCGACGCAATCTCTCGCGAAGGAGCATGCGGCTCCCCCATCGAGCGCGAGGCCGCGCCAATCGCCCACACAAGAGCGAAAGCGACGAAAGGCAGGAGGGTAATCACGTAGAACTGGAAGATCGTGCGGTGGGAGTAGAGGAACCACGGGGCGTACGTCGCCGCATAGCCGGCCAGAATCGCGCCGGCACGCCAGTCGCGCCGCCTCGCGCCGAGAACGATCACCGCGACGAGAGCCGCAAGCCCAAGCCACCACACCGCAATATTGCCGATCGACGTAATCGCCTGCACGCAATCCGAACCGCCGCACGCCTCCGACATCTCGCTCGTGCCCTTCCAATAGAAGGACACCGGGCGGCCCTGCACAATCCACAGCCACGGCTTGGAAGCATAGTCGTGGGGCGTCTCCAGGCCATTGTGGAACTCCCAGGCCGTCTTGTGGTAATGCAGCCACGAATTCACGGCGTCGGGAAGCCACGGCACCGGAAGGTCCTCGGCGGTCGTCGCCGCCCAGTCGCGATCCCACGCGCCCGAGGAGAAAAACCACGAGGTCCACGCCGCCACATAGGCGAGCGCCGCCGTCGGCACGAGCTGGACGAAAGCCGGAACGCCCTCGCGGAACACGGCGGCGCCCCAGAACAGCGGCGCCCCGACGGCCCTGCGCGCCAAGCCTCCCCACGCGAACACGAGGATGCCGAACACGGCCACGGCATAGATGCCGCTCCACTTGACGCCGGCCGACAGGCCGAGAAGCACGCCCGCCACAAGGAGCCACGGGCGGTAGAACAGGTTCGGACCCCACACGTCGCGAGGCCGGCCATCGGCTGTGAGATAGCCGTGGGCGACCTCGTGCGCCAGACGCGCGCGCGAGGCCTCGCGGTCTCGCAGAACCGCCCAGAATCCGGCCAGAATGAAGAAGGCGAGAATGTTGTCGAGAATTCCCGTGCGGCTCATGACGATACCCATGCCGTCGAGGGCCACGGCGAGGCCCGCGAGGCCCGCCAGCAGGGGAGAACGGAACATCCGCAGCGAGATCCGCACGACGAGCACGACGGCGAGAACCCCGATCAAGGCCGTGGCGAAGCGCCAGCCGAAACCCGTGTCCGAGCCGAAGATCGCCTGCCCGATGGCCATGATCCACTTGCCGAAGGGCGGGTGGACGACGTATTCGGCGCTCGCCGGATCGAGTCCGGAGAAGTCGCCGGAGGCGAAGGCCTCGTCGACATCCTCTGGCCACGAGGCCTCGAAGCCGTGATGAAGAAGGGAGTAGGCGTCCTTGACGTAGTAGGTTTCGTCGAAAATGAGCTCGTGAGGGTGACCAAGATGCACGAATCGGGTCACGGCCGCGAGTGCCGCGAGAACGGCGGTGAGAATCCAGCCGCGCTTTCGTTCGATCGGCGCCTCGACATAGCCGAGGGGGAGCAGGCCGAGGCGGCCGCGAAGCTCGTCCTCCCATGCGCGCGCGGCGGCGTCGGAGAGACGGCCGGCGGGAATGTCCGAGTGGCGCTCGTGCCTCTCTTCCTGCATGGAGCCGGAAACGGGAATGGGGTCGGGTTCGGGTTCCGGTTCGGGTGCGGGG
>CACYEE010000002.1 GCA_902773415.1 uncultured Actinomyces sp. | reverse complement strand
CGGCCATAGCCGCAGCTATCACACTTTCGTTCGTACTTCCTCGAGGTCATGGATTTACTCAATCAAACGAGTAAATCCACCACCTTTCCCCGTCACACCAACGAATAGCCCCAATTTCAGCAACCGATTCTGGCGTATAACTCGGCACACAGCCATTGAACCTTCATCGACAACACGCCGATTCCCTCGCCGCGACCGATCCAGGAAGAACGATCGGGACCAGTCGAAATCGACACCGCCATCAACACCCGCACGCCACGGGAAGACGGCCCCCACATCCGAAAAAGCCGGGCCGGACACCAACGACACGCCGCCACAGGCACCGCTTTTTAACGCTTGGCCCTCAACCAAGCCGGGGCGCCAAACCCGTGCCAGTCAGGTCTGAACAAGCCGGAAGGAGATGGTGGGGCGCTCTGTGAACGTCCCACCCTCTCCTTCCGGCAGTCGGGGTAGCGGGATTTGAACCCACGACCTCTTCGTCCCGAACGAAGCGCGCTACCAAACTGCGCCATACCCCGAGGGTTGCTGAGGCAACTCATCCATGATAGCTTGTCGTGACCGCAAATGCGAAATCCATAGCTATGTGACGGCTCACGTCGAACTCCGGTCTGAGTCGTGTTGCGTGGCGTGGCGTGGCAGGGCGAAGGGTGCGGCTGCGTGAGAGGATTTTGGGCGACGGAGAAAGAACGAAGAAAGAACGGGCGAGGAGGCCAAGGCGACGGAGACGGGACGTGCAAATCGAGGGAAGCACGACAAGGAACAAGCGTAGCGAAGGCCAAGCCGGGCGAAGGGCCGGAAGGCGGGTTGCATGCCCGTGTCGCCCGCCAACGTCGCGCTGTCCGCGCGTCGCCAGCAAACGTCTCGTTGTCCGCCAACGTCGCACCGCCTGCGTAGCAACGAAGCAACGCGCCCGCCTCAGGCCGCGAGGATGTCGAGCACGATCGCTTCGGGCGCGCATGCGACGCGCGCAGGAAAGAACGGGGACGTGCCGAGGCCGGTGGACACGTTGACCCAGGCTCGGTGCGGTCCGGGGCTGGGCTGCCATTCGCTGCGCGAAAGCCGGGCGTCGTCGGCCTCGGCGAAGCGGCTTGCCCCCATCTGCTCGCGCGTGGAGAGCCCGGTGATGGAGGGGCGCCGGTCGGCATTGACGGTTGCGTTCGCGCGGATGGGGAGCTCCCCGGTGGGAGGCCATTGGAAGAGTCCCGAGGCGAGGGAGCGGGGAAGATCGCAGTTCGTCACGAGGGCTCCTGCCCACGGCATGCAGAGCTGTCCGCCGTGGGTGTGTCCGGCGAGGATAAGGTGGCATCCTTCCGTGGTCATGGCGTCGAGGATGCGCCGGTAGGGCGCGTGGGAGACTCCGATTCGGAGGTGGCCTCTGGAGGGCCATGCGGGCTTGGGGAGATTGGCTGGGGGCGCGGGGTAGGCGTCGTGGTCGATGTGGGGATCGTCGACGCCGACAAAGTCGAGACTCCAGCCTTTGATGTCGATGCGGGCGCGCGTGTTGGTGAGGTTGGTCCATCCGAGGCCGTGCAGCTGCGCGTCCATGTCGCGCCAAGGCAGTTCGTGGTGGTCGGCGAGCGTTGCGGCCTTGATTCCGTTGGAGAGTTCGAGGTAGGTGAGGGGGTTCTTGAATCGGGGGGCCCAGTAGTCGTTGGAACCGAAGACGTAGACGCCCGGTATCGCAGCGAAGGCGTCGAGCGTGCGGATGACGGGGCCGATGGCGTCCTCTTCGGCGATGAGGTCTCCGGTGAGGACGACGAGGTCGGGTTCGAGCCCGGCGAGGGACGCGATCCATTTCTGCTTGCCGTGTTGCCTGGCGAGGAGGTGGAGGTCGGACAGGTGGAGGATTCTCAGCCGCGGCGAGGGGCCGGTGCCGGTTTCGCCTGCGGCGCGCGCGTGGAGGCTGTCGGCGTTTGCGGCGACGGGGGAGGCGCGTCCCGGAAGGAGGATTTCGCGTCGCCGCAGGCGGTACGTTCGGGCTTCGGCAAGGCCCCAGGCTCCGGCGGCGAGGCCGACTGTTCCGAGGCTCGCGATTGCGCGTGTTCCGGTTCGTGCGGCGGTGCCGAGGATTCGCTGAAAGTTGGCTTGCATGGGAGTGTCCTGCGTTGGTGGGGCCGAAGGCGTGGCGCCTATCGGGTTCGCTGCTGCGTGTAGCCGCGCTGGGCGGTTCCGGTTCCGCGCTGGGCGGTGCCGGTGCCTTGCTGGGTCTGTTGCGGCTGGGCTGCCGGGAGGCCGAGTGCGTTGCGCGTGTAGCTGGCGTATTCGAGGGCCGCGATGTCGCCGCCGTGGAGGTTGGCCCAGTAGCGGCCGTTGATTCTCACGCGGGCCATCGGGATGTTGCCGTCCATGTGGCCGACCCAGACGGCGGAGGCGGTGCGCGATTCCTGCTGGGCGGTGGGGGCTTCGTAGCCGATGTACCAGGTGTGCCAGTTGTTGTCGGTGGTGCCGGTCTTGCCGGCGCCGTTGAGGCCGGCGACGTAGGCGTTGGTGCCGGAGCCTCCGGCGTGGAGGACGGTCTTGAGGGCTTCGGTTGCCTGCGCGGCGACATTCTCGTCGACGACGCGGGTGCAGGTGGATTCGCGGGTGAGCACTTCGTCGCCGTCCTGGTCTTCGATCTTCGTGTAGGAGACGGGGTCGCAGCGCGTGCCCTTGTTGGCGAGGGTGGCGGTGGCGACTGCCATCGAGAGCGGGGTGAGGGTGTTGGCGCCGAGGATCATCGGCGGGTGGTGGTCCCAGTCGGAGCCGTCGCCGGTTTCGGCCCCCATCTCTTCGGCGGTCTTGGAGATGTTGCAGATGTCGAGCTGCTGGGCCATGCGGGCGAAGGCGCCGTTGTAGGAATGCTTCGTGGCGACGGAAACGGAGACGACGCCGGGGTTGTAGTTTTCGTTGTTGCGGAATTCCCAGAAGGTGGCGGCTCCGGGGTCGCAGGAGATGTTCCATTGGCTGGGGCCGATTCGTCCGGCGTTGCCGTTGAGGGAGTCGTAGATGGTGTGGCCCTGCTTGAGCCATTCGACGAGGGTGAAGATCTTGAATGTCGATCCGGTCTGGAATCCGGAGCCTCCGCCCATTTCCTGGGAGGCGTTGAGGTTGACCTTGGTGGCGGTGGGGTCGGTGTCGGTGGGGGCCCCGTAGTTCGTGTTCTGCGCCATTGCGAGGATCTTGCCGGTTGTCGGTTCGACGTTGGAGAGCGCGGTCTGGACTCGCGAGCCGTCGCCGGGCGGGATGGCGCCGACGAGGGTGTCTCGGGCGATCTTCTGCTTGGCGGTGTCGAGGGTGGTGTGGATGCGCAGGCCTCCGCGGTAGAGCTTGGCGACGCGCTCGTTGGAGCTGGCTCCGAGTTCTTCGTCGCGCAGGACGTCCTTGACGACGTATTCGCAGAAGTAGGCGGAGATTCCGGCGGCTTCGCAGCCGTTGGCGGGCGGGTTGGAGATCCTGAGCATCGAGGAGACGGGGGTGGCGAGGGCGACGTCGAGTTCTTCGCGGTCGATGTAGCCGTCGCGGTACATCTTGGTGAGCACTTCGTCGCGGCGGATCTGGGCGTCGTCGGGGTGGGTTTCAGGGTCCCAGCGGGCGGGGGACTGGGTGATGCCGGCAAGCATGGCGGCTTCGACGATGGTGAGGTCCTTGGCGGGTTTTGAATAGTAGTGCTGGGAGGCCGCCTCGACGCCGTAGACGGAGGGTCCGAACTGGACGAGGTTGAGGTAGCCGGTGAGGATCTGGCCCTTTGTCATGGTCTTTTCGAGGGCGATGGCGTAGCGGGCCTCGTTGACCTTTCGGGAGATGGTTCGTTCGGTGGCCTGGTCGATGAGCGTGTCGTCGCCGGCGATTCGGCCGCGTTCGACGAGGGCGTTCTTGACGTACTGCTGGGTGATGGAGGAGCCGCCGGAGACGGAGTCTCCGGCGAGGTTCGTGACGAAGGCGCCGAGCAGGCCGCGCACGTCGATGCCGTGGTGCTGGAAGAAACGGCGGTCTTCGACGGCGACGACGGCGTCCTTCATGTATTGCGAGATGTCGTCGGTTCCGACGACGACGCGGTTCTCGGCGTAGAAGCGGGCGAGTTCGGTTCCGTCGGCGGCAAGCAGGACGGACGGCTCGGAGGGTTCGGTGAAGCCGAGGTCGGCGGGCACCTCCTCGAAGGAGGAGGTGAGGGCGTTTGCCGCGGTTCCTACCGCGGTGACGGCAGGCATGGCCACGCCGGCCATGAGCACGCCGCCGAGCGTGCACAGCGCGGTGAGGACGAGGAGTATCCGGCCCATCTGGGAGAGCGTGGTGCCGCCTTCGATAGCGGCCTGCTTGCGTGAGTTCGCCATGTCTCCACCATAGTTCGCGCGGCTTGGATTGTCCGGGGCACGGTCGTGATTTCCGCGGAGAACGTACATCCCTGTTTGTGGTATAGCGCATCTCACTTGGGTTTTTCGGGTGGAGTGTGGTTATATAGTTGTCAGGGTGACGCCAGTCACGCAGCCTATCGCAAGAAGTACCAAAGGAGTTTTCGCGATGATGTCATTGGCATTGACTGACCAGTCCTGGGCCGTCCACGCGGCGTGTTCGGATTCCGATCCCGATTCTCTTTTCGTTCGGGGCGCCGCTCAGCGGCAGGTGCGCCAGATGTGCTTTTCCTGTCCTGTCCGGATCGACTGTCTGGCCGATGCCCTTGATTCGGGCATGACCTATGGCGTGTGGGGCGGCCTGACCGAACGCGAGCGCCGTGCTCTCATGCGCCGCTACCCGAACGAACGGGACTGGTACGTGCGTCTGACGGAGGGGCAGGATCCTGTTGCGACGGATCTTCGCAACGGCCGGATTCCGCGCCTGACCGGGCGCTGACCTGTTTTTGCCAACGAAGGGAGCTCTCCCGTGACGAAGTGGGAGTATGCGACGGCGCCCTTGCTCGTTCATAACACGAAGCGGATTCTCGACACGTGGGGTTCGGACGGCTGGGAACTTGTCCAGGTTCTTGCCGGGCCGAACGGCGAGGGGCTTGTCGCCTATTTCAAGAGGCCGATGGAGGCCTGAGTGTCTTTCCGATGGGCAACGACGGTGCCAGGCGTGTGCTTGGCACCGTTTTCGTTGCCGGAAGCATGGACGGCGCGGCGGTGCCGACGATCCCGGCTGCGATATTCGTTCAGGCTGCTCTGCGGCCCGAACGCAATGGCGAAGGGGGCGTCTTTATGGGCACATGCCCGCCGCCGGGCGAGAACAAGGGGCAGGCGAGGCGGGATGCGGGAACTGTCCCTGCATCTCGATCGGGCGAGGGGAGAGACTGCGTTCGGTCGCTTCGCGCCCTCTCGCAGCTTCCTCGCTTCGGCCGAGCCCCCCTCCGTCCGCTGTTGTCCCCAGATTTTGCCCGGCTATCCTCCGCCTGCGCAAACGGGGCCGTCTCGGAAGGGTGCCCCGGCCTGTTTCGCAGGCGAGAGAACCGGGCGCCGAAAAGGGGACGGACTGGCACCGGATTGGGGACAGTCCCCTTTTCGGCATGGGCGGGGCCGAAACGCAAAGGAATGCGGGCTTCCGGCGAAGCCCGCATTCGCGTGTCTGCTTGATTCTCCCGGCGGCGGCTCAGTGCGCGCGGCGTTGGAGGCGAGGAACCTCGATCAGCAGCACGGCGCGGCCTTCGAGGCGAATCCAGCCGCGGGAGACGAAGTCCGCGAGGGACTTGTTCACCGTCTCGCGCGAGGCGCCGACCAGATGGGCGAGTTCTTCCTGCGTGAGGTCGTGGGCAACGTAGATGCCCTCGGGAGTGCGCTCGCCGAAGCGGTTGGCGAGATCGAGCAGCGCCTTGGCAACGCGGCCGGGCACGTCGGAGAATACGAGGTCGGCCAGCTGCTCGTTCGTGTGGCGCAGGCGAACCGCGAGCTCGCGGAGCATCGAGAGCGACAGTTCGAGATGCGCGGAAAGGAAGTTGCGCATGTCCGAATGGGCGAGAGCCAGGAGCCTGGTCGGGGCAATCGCCGTCACCGTCGACGAACGCTTGCCGAGGTCGAACAGGGAAAGCTCGCCGATGATTTCGCCAGGGCCGAGAACCGCAAGAAGATTCTCGCGACCGTCGTCCGACGCATGGGAAAGCTTCACCTTGCCTTCGGTCACAATATAGAGACGATCACCATCGTCGCCCTCATGAAAGAGAGTGTCGCCGCGCTTGAGCGACACTTCACTCATGAGCGCGCCGAGGTTGTCGATTTCCTCCTCGGAGAGATCCTTGAAGAGGGGTACCGCCTTGAGAACGGTCGTATCCATGTGATCCCTTTCGATTGGGGCTTGCTGTGCAGTTCACAGCTTAGCACGTTCATGTGTCTGGTATACAGGTCACATTCTGCCACCACATTGGCCTTCTTCGCACGTTTACGCTGGAGCCATGACGAAAACGGCGCGAAAGAAGCTTCCGTCCCGCCCGCGTTCCCTTGCGGGACGCCGGGAAATGGCCGCAGGAATCCTTGCCAGGCTGAAGGATGCCTACCCTGATTCCTCCTGCGCCTTGAACTTTTCGGACCCGTTCGAGCTGCTTGTCGCCACCGTCCTGTCGGCGCAGACGACCGATGCGCGCGTCAATTCGGTGACTCCGCGGCTGTTTGGGCGTTTCCCGGATGCGCAGGCGATGGCGGGCGCGTCCCGGGAGGAGCTTGAGGAGATCCTTCATCCGCTTGGCTTCTTCCGGTCGAAGGCAAAGTCGTGCCAAGGCCTGTCGGCCGCGCTGTGCGAGCGTTTCGGCGGGGAGATTCCCCAGACCCTCGACGAGCTGGTGACCTTGCCGGGAGTCGGGCGCAAGACGGCCAACGTCGTGCTCGGAAACGCCTTCGGCACCCCCGGCATCACGGTCGATACGCATGTGGGGCGCCTGGCGCGGCGGTGGGGCTGGACCCGTCATGAGGATCCGGCCAAGGCGGAGGCGGACCTTGCGAGGATCCTTCCCCGGCCGGAATGGACGGTCATCTGCCATCGTGTCATCGATCATGGGCGCGCCGTCTGCCATGCGCGCAGGCCGGAGTGCCTGGCGTGTCCGCTTGCCGACCTGTGTCCGAGCTACGAGCTGATTGTCGGAGCCGCGTGGCAGGGGTAGGCGGGCTTCACGCAAAATAGCGTTCGAGGTATTCGAGGACGAGTCCGACCGTGCGTTCCGGAGCTTCTTCGGGCACGAAATGGCCTGCTCCGGGCACCGTGACGTGGCGGTAGGGGCCGAATGCGTATCTGCGGTCGCGCCGCCAGGCGCGTTCGGGAAGGAGCGGGTCGAGGTCGCCGCGAATCGTCCACACCGGCGTCGCGATTGCCGTGTCGAGCGCCTTGCGGTACTGGATGCCGGTGACGTGGCGAAGCTTCATGTAGGACCATCGCAGCTGGTCGATGGCGGCGTCGGCCGCCTTGGGCAGGCGCAGCGCCGCCGCGTAGTGCGCCGACTGGCCGGATGCCCCGTCGTTGCCCGGAGCGGACCATTCGGCGAGGAGCCTGCGAATCTGGCGTTCGGAGCCGAGGCCCTTGCGGGCGGCGGGGGGAAGGAACGTGGTGGCGACGTGGCGCCAGAGCTTCGCCGTCGCCTGCATGCCGATCCGGTGGACTCCGAAGGGGTGGGGCGAGGAGAAGGTGAGCGCGCCGCGGACGGTGTCGGGAGCGATTGCGGCGGCGGCCCACGCATGCCCGCCTCCGCGTCCGAGGCCGACGGGGACGACGGTGGCGGCTCCGAGGGCATGGGCGAGGGCGGGGATGTCGCCGGCGAGGGTGAGAGCGTCGACGATGTCGGGCGTCTTGTCGGAGCCTGCGGCACCACGCAGGTCGACGGCGGCGACCTCGTATCCCGCGTTGGCGATCGCCTCGATGTGGCTGCGCCAGGACCACCAGTATTCGGGGAAGCCGTGCAGGAGCATGACGAGGGGCCGGGTGTCGCTGTGTTCGCCCATGTGGGCGAAGTGGAAGCGGCATCCGTTGGCGTGCGCGTGGCGGTGCGTCCAGGGGCCTTCGAGGAAGACGCAGGAGTTCGAGGCCGGGAGAATGCTCAGGGTGTGCTCCGGGATTCGGCGGCGTGCGGCTACCTGTCGAGGGCGACGGCGCGGCGCGTCGTCTGGATGCCTGCGAGGTTTCCGCGTTTGCGTGCGTAGTGGGAGACGATGGAGGTCATGAAGAGGAGGAATCCGAAAAAGAGGATTCGGCCCGATCCGAGGTCGTAGGAGAAGTGGTGGGCGATGTTTCCGGTCAGCGTGTTCATGTCTGCGATGTGGTCGGCGACCCAGGAGACGATCGTGTTGCGCGCGAAGTAGGGGGTGACGACGCCGATGGCTCCCACAACGGTGAGGGCGAGACCCCAGACGAAGGCGCCGAGGGAGGAGGCGCGGGCGAGGAACCAGACGAGGCCGGTAACGGCAAGCGCGCCGATGGTTTCGAGAAGGACGGGGATGGCGACCCTTCCGGTTTCCCACTGCGAGCCGTCGAGGAACGCGAGACGGATGGAGGAGTCGGACAGGAGGTACCACGCGACGGGAATGAGAAGGATGGTGGCGAAGAAGATTCCGATGTGGGCGCCGATGCGCGACTTGGGGCGTTCGGGGATGGCGTCGATCGGGGAGGGAACGGGGTCCCAGGATTCGGCGGCGGGCTGGGCGGCGTCCTCGAAGAGGTTGGCGATGTTCGAGTCGGGGACTGCGGTGAGAGGGGACACGTCGAGGGCCTTTCCGAGAGGGGCGGTGGCGTTGTCCATGCCGGGTTCGTGGGCAACGGCGGACTGGGCGGTTTCGGAGGGCGACGGTGCGGGGGCCTGGGCGGCGTAGCCGGAGCCGTCGGCGAGCGTCGCGTCGGGGCGGGCCGTGGCGGCGGGCGCGGGTTTTGCGCCGATCGGTGCCGTTCCGGCGGTGTCGGCGGCCTGCTGGCCCTGTGCGTCCGCGGCGGCGCCTGGGGGAATCGGGGCGAGGATGTCCCCTTCGGGCGGGCGGTTGGACGACGAGCTGTACGGATCGGTCGGCGTAGGCACGCTTCCTCCTTCGGGTATGGATTCCTACCCGAAACGATACGGCCGGGGGCGGCGAAATTGTGGAGGCCGTCGGCGCGCCACGCGAAATGGGGCAGGTTTTGCATGGGGGCTGTCTCGGACAGGAGGGTCGAAGCGTATCAATGGGGTCAGACCCCTTTGATACGCCGGATTGGGGACAGTCCCCTTTGCGACGAGCGGAAGGTCGGGGCTACTTCGTGCCCGTGAGGCCGGGAACGATGACGTCGTTGACGCATGCCTCGAGGTGGGATTCGAGCTCCTGCGCGTCGTCTTCGGCGATTTCTTCGTCGCTGATGCTTTCGGGGGAGGACTTCGCGAGCGTCGTCTTGGTTCCGTCGGAGAGCTTGTCCCACGACTTGTCGGTGACGCACGTGGCGAAGTCTCCGACAAGGGAGTCGTCGAGCCCGACGATTCCCTCCTCTGCGAGCTTGTTGCTCAGCGCGGTGGCGAGGCCTTTGGAGACTGCTTCCTGGGAGACGTTCGTCCCGGTGGCGTCGGAGCCGGAGGAGCAGCCGGCAAGTCCGAGGGCGAGCACGGAAACTGCGACGAGCGCCGCAAGATTGGCCTTCATGGGGATTGTCCCTCCTTGAATGTGGATATCCTGCGTGTGCCACGGTACCAGACTGGAGGCCTACGGAAGGCGAAGACGCGGGGACGGGCCTGTGAACTCGGCTCTTGCGTCGCCGCATGGCGCGCTGCCTCGCACGTTTCGTGCCGGCCCCTGTGGGTATCTCGCGTCGCGCAGCCGGTTATCCACGGAAACGGATTGCCTCTGGCCTTGCCTGCCTGCCTGCGACACGATGGAGGCATGAACACTGCTCACCCGTTTTCTTCATCGTCCGCAATGACCGTGCCTGTCGCAGCCTACTTCCTGTCCGATGCCGCCGAGGCCGTCCTCGAACGGCTGGCCCAGATAGCGGGGGTGCCGCTGTGGAAGGTCGAGGCGCGCGCGGAGCTTGCGCGTGCGATTCTCCGCATCGAGGAGGACGAGACGGCCCGCCGCCTCGTCCACGTCAGTTTCAGCCCCGGATGGGCCCCGTATTTCGCCGACGGTTCGGCGGAGGTGAGCCTCGACGACGAGGAAGCGCTTCTCGAGCTGCTGATCGCGGCGGGCTCGGTGATGCGCGGGCGCATCGTCGGGGTCGTCGGCGCCCACGGAGGGGCAGGGGCGACGACGGTCGCCGAAGGAATCGCAGGCTTCATGGCGGAACGGACCGACACGGCCCTCGTCGACGCCGACCCGCTGTCGTGGTCCACCGGAAGCGTCATCGGCTTCTCGGCAGGCGGCGGGCTCGCCTGGGCGGACCTGTCGGAAACGAGCGGATATCTTGTGCCCGGCAGGCTCGTCGACGCGCTTGCGCACAGCGGAAGCCTGCGCGTGCTCGGAGCCGACGAACGCGGCGGAATGCCGCATTCCGGCGACGTCGGGGAACGGGCCCTGTCGGCGATTGCGCAGAAGACGTCGGCAACCGTCGTCGATTTCGGCCGCGAAACGCTCCTGAGCCGCCCCAACCTCGTCGGATGGTGCGACGACCTCCTCGTCGTCACGTCGCCGACGGACACGGGAATCGGGGCCGCGCGTTCGATGGCGCGGTGCTTCGAGGCCCGTTTGCGCGCATGGGAGTCGACGCGGCTGCGCGTCGTCGTGAACCGCGCGAAAGGCGCGGGACAGGCCGCCGCGGCCGCGGAGGACATCGGCGTGGACACGATCCACGTGGTGCGCTATGCGAGAACCCTCGGAAAGGACCTCGAACACGGCGTCAGCATCGGCAGGCGAAGCAGGTCGGCAATGGCGAAGGACCTTGCGAGCCTGGCCGCGGCCTGTCTGGAAGACGAGGCGCGATGAGGACCCTCAGAGGCGCGGACCTTGCACGCGCCCGCGCGGTCCTCGCCGCCGGAGGCGACCATGCCGAAGCTCTCGGTTCGGTTGCCCGCGCGGCAGTCGACGTGACCGATGTCCTCGGCGTTTCGCGCGAGCTGCGCACCGCAATCGCAGGCGCCGGGCCCGCACTCCAGCCTCTCCTTGACGACCGCGCCGTCACCGATGTTCTCGTCAACGGCTCGCAAGGCGTCTGGGTCGACCGCGGCGGCGGGCTTGAACGCGACGAGCATGCATCGGCGGCGCTCGGCCAGGAGAAGGACGTGCGGGCGCTCGCGGTCCGTCTCGCCGCGGCGGCGGGCCAGCGTCTCGACGATTCGAGCCCCCTCGTCGACGGAACCTTCTCCGGGGGCCTGCGCCTGCATGCCGTCCTGCCTCCGCTGTCCGCCGAGGGAACCCTCATTTCCTTGCGGACCCAGCGCGCGGTCACCTTCCGTCTTGACGACCTTGAGGCCGGCGGCATGTTTGCCCCCTCGCTCAGGCCCGTCCTTGACGCCATGATCGCGCGGCGCGCCAATGCCATCGTTTCCGGCGCGACAGGCTCGGGCAAGACCACGCTTCTTGCGGCGCTTCTCGCCGAGGTTCCCGCCAGCGAACGGCTGCTTGTCATCGAAGAGTCCGCCGAGCTTCGCCCCCGGCACGAACATGTCGTTCATCTTCAGGTGCGCCGGGCGAACGTGCAGGGCGCGGGCGAAATCGGCATGAGCGAACTCGTGCGCGCCGCCATGCGGATGAGGCCCGACCGCATCGTCCTGGGCGAATGCCGCGGCGCCGAGGTGCGCGACGTCCTTTCCGCGCTCAACACGGGCCACGAGGGCGGCTGGGCCACCATTCACGCGAACTCGGCACTCGACGTTCCCGCGCGTCTCGTTGCCCTCGGGGCGCTCGCGGGAATGTCGGAGTCCGTTGTCGCGGCGCAGGCCGCAAGCGCCCTCGACGCGGTCATACACGTCGAAAGGCGCGACGGGCGCCGTTTCGTCTCCCGAATCGCGGCCCTTGAACGGGAGGGAAACGAGCTTGTTGCCCGTACCGCGCTTTCGTGCCGCGGGCCGGATGCCGAACCGGGTCCGGCATGGACGGCGCTCGCGGCCCGTCTCCACCTCGCCGAGGGCATGTTCCAGCGGAGAAAGGAGGCGTCGTGATTCTCGCGACGGTTGCGATTCTCGCGCTTGCCCTGGCCGCGACGCCGCTTCGTGCGGCTCCTGCGCGGCGACGCCGTTGCGAGGGCCGTGCGAACCGTCAGGGCGTGCGTGCCTGGGCGGCACGCATCCTGCGTCGCAGCCCGAAAAAGAAAGGAGGAGAGGCCGACCTGGGCGTGCTCGTTGCCGAAACCGCGACGCGGCTCAGGGCCGGGGCGAGACCGGAGGACGCATGGAACCTGACGCTGCGCCGGGCCGGGATGCCCGGAGGCGGGGAACTCGATGCGCACGGGGTTCCTCCTGCGCTGCGCGAACTTGCCCGGCCCCGAAGGTTCAGGCGGGGCGGTGCGGCAGGTCCCGCGCTTGCCGGGGCGGTTGCCGCATGCCGCCTCTCCTACGGGGCAGGTGCTCCGATGGCCGATGTTCTCGATGCCTGCGCCGAAGGCATTACGGAATCCGCCGAGGCTGCCTCCGCCAGGGACGTCGCCCTCGCAGGGCCGCAGACGAGCGCCCAGATGATCGCCTGGATGCCGATCGCCGGCGTGGTCATGGGCAGCGCGCTTGGGGCCGAACCCCTCGGTTTCCTCTTTGGGACATGGGCGGGGCGTGGCGTGCTTGTCCTCGCGGCGGCCCTGGAAATCGCGGGCATCGTATGGCTGCGGCGGCTCGCGGCGAAGGCTGCGGCGGCTGTGGGGTGATTCGATGATTGCCGTCTTTTCCGTTCTCGTTCTTCTTCTCGCCTTCGTCTACGGGCCGTTGCCTGGCCGTGCCCATCGGCGGCGCCGGACGTGCGTGACGGCTTGCGTCGATTCGGCAATGGCCATCGACCTTGCCTGCGCGGTTGTCGCTTCCGGCGCGTCCCTCACGAGAGCGCTCGAAGCGCTCGATTCTGCGCTTGCCGAGGAGCCGGAGGCTTCCGGGCTTGCCTCGGTTGCCGGAAAGCTCCTGATGGGGGCGTCATGGTCGGAGGCGTGGGAGGGAATCGGGACCCGTTTTGTTCCTCTTCGCGACGCCCTCGAGCCTTCCTGGGATTCGGGGGCTGCGCCTGTTCCTCTGCTCGAACGGACCGCGGCGTCGATCCGTGCCGCTCGTTCGCGCGCGGCGCGCGAAGCCGCGGCCGAACTCGCGGCACGGCTCGTCCTGCCGCTCGGGCTGTGCTTTCTGCCCGCATTCGTCCTTGTCGGGGTCGTCCCTGTCGTCGTCTCGACGGGCATGACGATCCTCGGGTAGGGCGCTCTCGCGAGGAGGCGGCCACCGTGGTCCGTCGCATCGGGGACCGTTCCCGATGCGAGACCGCTCTGTCCCCTTTTCGACACTCCGACTCTCTGACCTGCGCAAACGGCCGGGGCGGGAATCGGCCAACGTGCCGGTTCCCGCCCCGGCCAGCTCCGGGTGCCCTGTCCGGGACGGTCCCATTGCGCAGGCAGGAAATCCGGATGCTGTCTCGTTAGGGTGCCCCGCGGTCGGATGTCGCATTGGGGGACTGTGTTTGCTCGCTTCGCTCCCTCGTGCGGCGACGCAGGCCCAGGGGCATGAATGCTTCCTCTCGCAGCGAGGCCAGGGAAGCTGCCGCAGGCGGACGCGGCCTGCCGGCCACGGTTTCCTTGCTCCGGTCTGGCGCAAGAAATCTCGCGCGGTGCTTCCGCCCGTCGCTGTCCCCAATGCGGTGCCGGTCCGTCCCCTTTTCTCGCCCCGGAGGCGGGCGTGTCCGTTCCAGACCCCCAGGTCGCTTCCTGCTTGGTGGCGCGGGTTCGGATTCGGTGGCCGATGGTCGAATGCGGTGCGGCAACATGCGGAACACGTGCTGCCAGAACATGCTTTCCCGCATGGATCGTGCCTGATGCCGCGTTCGGCAAGCGCTTGCGCGAACCCGCTTCGCCAACGGCCCCGTGAAAGCAGTCAACGAAAGAACCGGACGCCCGCACGCAACGCCCGCGGTTCCCGAAACCGCCACGACCGCCAGACCAGACTCCACCCGCACGAAACAAGCCGGAAACGCCGGAACAGGGGCCGCCCCGCAAGCTGTCGTGGCTTGCGGGGCGGCCCCTTGCCGTCGTCCCGGGAGGTTCGCGTGGGGCGTGCGCTCCGGCGTCGCACGCGCAGGGAGCCTGGAGGCGCCGAACCGGGCGCCGCATCGTCTCCGCCCTTCTGTGGACAAACCGCGCGAACTGTTCGCATCGGCGTCGCACCTCCAACAAGACCGCAGGTCGCGCACCATACCTTGTTCACAGGTTCGCGTTCGCGCATGTCCCGTCCACAACCTTGGATTGCCCCTTTTTCCGCGGCCGCTCCCCGACAAGACTAGAAGTCGTCAGGCCGGGCCGCACGGCTCCGGCACGCGAATCGAAAGGAAAGAAAAATGGACGACATCATCAACGCAACGGCTCTCGAGGTCTTCGACGACGCGAAGGAGGCGGGCATGGCCACCGCCGAGTACGCCATCGGCACCGTCGCCGCCACATCCTTCGGCGGGCTTCTCGTCTGGCTCGTCCGCCAGGACTGGGTGCGTGACGGCCTCGAAGCGATCATCCGGGCCATCTTCAACCTCTGATCCGCACAACCGAGGCGGGCACGGACAACCCCCATCCGTGCCCGCCTCGCCATATCCGCCGGCGCGGCCAGCCCGCCGGCCTCGGGAAAGGAAGCACACGATGACGACAAATCCCAATGCTGCCACGGCGCGTTCGGCTCGCGCCGCCGGAAGCGAAGCGGGAATGGTCACGGCCGAAAGCGCGCTGTCCCTCACCGCTCTTGCAACGGTCTTCGTCCTGCTCGTCGCAATCCTGTCCGCAGCGGTCGGATACTTCCATGCGCAGGACCTTTCGCGCGCTGCGGCACGTTCCCTGTCGCTCGGGACGGACGCTGCGGGCGTCGCCGCGCAGGTCCGGGCGGCCGAACCGAAGGCGACGGTCCGTTTTGGAGAGGACGGCGACATGGTTGGCGTGACGGTGAGCGTTCCGCCACCTGGCCTGCTCGGCAGGGCCGGGGCGACGGTCCGTGCGACGAGCGTCGCGGCGCGAGAGCCGGGGGCGGGAAAATGAGCCGCCGCATGCGGGCCGTGTGCCATCTGCGGGCGAAGGCGGCCGGTTGCGAACTTCAAGGGGCCATCATCCGTTCGTTGAGGCATTCGGCGCGGACCCTGCGCCGCAGGCAGGGGGCTGCGGAGCGCGGATCGGCCACCGTTCATGCAGCGGCCCAGATGCTTGCGCTGGCCGTGCTGCTTGCTGTCGTCCTGGAGGCGGCCAGCGTTGTGCAGGCCCGGCATTGGGCGCATGCGGGTGCCGACCTCGGGGCGATTGCCGCAGCGCAGACGGTTGCGGAAGGAGGGACGCAGGCGGATGCCTGCATGCGTGCCCGGTCGGTGACGGAGGCGAATCGGGCCGTTCTCGTCTCGTGCATGCGCCGCGGCGAGGATGTGGAAGTCCGTGTCGAGGCCGGAGGGCGCTACGGGCTTCCTTCGGTTCGGGCAAAGGGGGTGGCCGGGCCGGAACGACGATAGGGGCTTCGGGGGCGGGCGGGCCCACGCCCGCATCCGGTTCCGGGCGGTGGACGATTCGGGCGAAGGCCGTCGCGTTGGTTTCCTGTCCAGCGAGAACGGACAGGAAAGCCGGCCCCCGGGCATTCAGAGGCCGGCCCCTCCAACAAGGGAGAGGGTATCGCGAACGATGTTCGCGACTTTCGTTTCCAAGGCCCAGCATGGCGTCGCATGGAATCTCCACTGGCCGTGTCGGCTGGCCGAGTTCCTTTCGACGCTGTTCCGGGGCCAGGGTGCCGCTTCGATTCCCGGCCTGCGGCTCTTCGGGGTTGCGGGGTTTCGGAATGCGACGCGGTGCCCGTCCGGCCAGGCGCCCGCCCGGCGTTCCCGCACGAGACAGGGCGGCGGGCTACTCCCGCGCAAGCTCCGCAAGCAGCGCCCTGAGCAGGAGGACCGCACCCGGCTTGTCCAAAGGCGAGTTGCCGTTTCCGCATTTCGGGCTCTGTATGCAGCGCGGACAGCCCGCCTCGCAGGAACAGGCCTCGATCCGTTCGAGCGTCGCCTCCATCCATAGTCGCCCATGCTCGAAGCCCCGTCGCGCGCACCCCGAGCCTCCCGCAATGGCGTCGTGAACGAAAACCGTCGGCTCGCCGGTGCCCGCATGAAGCGGCGTCGACAGGCCGCCGAGGTCCCACCGGTCGCAGGTGGCAAGCAGCGGCAGCATCCCGATCGACGTGTGCTCGGCGGCGTGCAGCGCGCCGGGAAGGTCCTCGAAACCCAGGCCGGCCGCGCGGCAGGCCCGCTCCGACAGGGTCCACCACGTCGCCTGCGTGTGAAGCTCGTGCAGGGGCATGTCGAGGCCGACCGTGCCGAGATGCATGCCGTCGCCCTCGCGGCGAACGTCGTAGCTGACCACGCGCGACCACGCCGTCACCTCCCCGAAGCACCACGTCGCCTCGCCATGCTCGCGATAGTCGAGAATCTCGCGCACCTCGATGTTCGTCTCGTCGTTCGCGAAAGTCATGACCGGCACGCCTTGGCAGGGTCGGACGAGCGCCGTCTCGCCGTCGAAGCTCTCCACCTCGAAACGCGCTCCCTGATGCAGGTAGATTGCCCCGGGGTGTACCGTCCAGTCGGCGCGCGCGGAATCGACGGTGCCAAGCAGCGCCCCCGTATCGGCGCGCACGATCCGAACCGTGGCATCCTCGCCGCGCAGGTTCACGAGCCCGTGCGCTCCCACTGCGAGCCCGGTGTTCCAGAACCAGCCGCGCGGGCGGCGCATGAGCAGCCCCTGGGCTTCGAGTTCGCGCAGGAGCGCATCGTCGGGCAGTCCGAAAACCTCGAGGTCGTCGGCGGTCAGGGGCGCTTCGGTCGCGGCCGAGCACAGGTGCGGCGTGAGCACGTTGGGATTGGAGGGGTCGAAGACGCTGGCTTCGGTCGCTTCGAGGATTTCCGAGGGATGGTCGAGCATGTAGTGGTCGAGCGGATTGTCGCGCGCAAGCAGCACCGCAAGGCCCTCGCCGCCTGCGCGCCCGGCGCGCCCGGACTGCTGGGCGAAGGATGCGTGCGTGCCGGGCCAGCCCGTCAGGACGACGGCGTCGAGCCCGGAAATGTCGATGCCGAGTTCGAGGGCGTTCGTCGTGGCGAGTGCGCGCAGTTCGCCGCTGCGCAGGCGCGCTTCGAGGTCTCGCCGTTCCTCGGGCAGGTATCCGCCGCGGTAGGCGAGCACGGAGCCTTCGAGGCCGGGTGCGCGGGTTTCGAGGTGGCGTTGGGCGATGGCCGCGACGGTTTCGGTGCCGGGCCGCGAACGGACGAAGGCGAGGACCTTCGCGCCGGCTGCGACGAGCCTTCCCGTGAGTTCCCCGGCTTCCGTGTTGGCGCTTCGCAGTGCCGCGCCGTCCTTGACGAGCGTGGCGAGGGTCCGTTCGCGTGCCTCGTCGGCATCGGCGCGCGCGTCTGCGGAGTCGAGAGCAAGGAGCGGATCGCCGGGACTGGCGGGGTTGGCAGGTTGCAGGGAGCCGGGGGCGACGCCGAGTTCGGCGAGGAGCGGGTCGGTTTCGGGGCTTGCGTGGAGCGGGAGGCCGGTGAGGGGGTCGATGCGGGCCGTTTCGCCTGGGTCGGGCTTCGGGGCTGGTGCCGCGTCGCCTCCGGAAAACAGCGGTTTCGTGCGGCTTTCCCCGATTTCGCGGGCCTGCCAGAGGACGATTGACCGGGCGCCGCGCGGCGAGCCGTCCTCTTCGATGGCATCGACGGGGCCGAAGGCGGTGCCGAGGAAACGTTCGGCGGCTTCGCGCGGGTCTGCCGAGGTGGCGGAGAGGAAGGCGACGGCGGGCCGTGCTCCGTGGCGGCGCGCGAGCCGAAGGATTCTGCGTGCGACGAGGGCGACGTGGGCTCCGAAGGTGCCTCGGTAATGATGGAATTCGTCGATGACGAGAAGGGACAGGCCGCGCCAGAGCCGTTGCCAGCGTTCGGGCCTGGCGAGCATCGCGTGATGGGCGTAGTCGGGGTTCGACAGGAGAATGTCGGCGTGGGTGCGTGCCCAGGTTTTTTCTTCGGGTTGGCTGTCGCCGTCGCATTGGGCGACGCGAATCGTGCCGCTTGCGGCGAGCGCGAGGGGGCGGAGGGAGGCGAGCTGGTCCGCGGCGAGCGCTTTTGTGGGGGAAAGGTAGAGGACGGTCGGGCGGCGGGTGTGCGTGGCGAGGCTTGCGTCGGCGTTTTCGGCTTCGAGGAGCCGGGCGAGTGCGGGGACCCAGACGGCGAGGGACTTTCCCGACCCGGTGCCTGTGGCGAGAACGGCGTGGCGGCCGGAGCGGAGCGTGTCGGCGGTGCGGGCCTGATGCGTCCAGGGCTGCGCCGCGCCTGCGTCGCCGAGGGTCGCAAGGAGCGGTTCGGGTACCCAGGCGGGCCACTGGCCGCGTTGTTCCGGGCGTGGCGGAATCGTCAGGACGCCGCGAACCTGGCCTGTCGCCTCAAGCGTCTCGAGCAGCGGGCGGGCCTTTGTTGCTGGCGGTTCCGGGCGCGGTGGCTTCATGGCTACCAGTGTGTCACAGGCCGGCGAAGGCCGCTTGCCGTCGCGTATCAAAGGGGTCAGGCACTTGTGATACGTACACGGATGGCGATACTCGATGCTCGATGCCGATATTGGGACTAGAGTTGTGCGTGATACGTCCGCGTCGCTCCGTACGGAAAGCGCGCCGGAACCGCGCGCGGCGCAGCTCGCCGTCGCCCTGAGAAAGCGGCAGGCGCGAAAACGGCAGGGACGCCCGACGCGCGGCGCAACGCAGCAACTGAAGACACAAGGGAAAGAGGAGCGCCCCAATGAGCCAGGCCGCAATCGATCCGATCTCCACCGTCGCCGAATACCTTGACCGATCCGACTGGCGTGTCAACGCCAACGCGAACCAGGGCTACTCCCTCGGCGGCCTCATCCTCAACGCTTCCGGCAAGACCATCGCGAACTACTGGCTCGACGAAATCTACACTCCCGAAGAAGGCGCCGCGCACCGCGAAGGCGACTACCACATCCACGACCTCGACATGCTCTCCGGCTACTGTGCCGGCTGGTCCCTGCGTCGCCTCCTCGAAGAGGGCTTCAACGGCGTCCCGGGCGCCATCGCCTCCGCCCCGCCCAGGCACTTCTCCTCCGCCTGCGGCCAGATCGTCAACTTCCTCGGCACCCTCCAGAACGAATGGGCCGGCGCCCAGGCCTTCTCGTCCTTCGACACCTACATGGCCCCCTTCGTGCGCCTGGACAGCCTCTCCTACGACGAGGTCAAGCAGCACATGCAGGAACTCATCTACAACCTCAACGTGCCCAGCCGCTGGGGCAGCCAGTGCCCCTTCACCAACCTCACCTTCGACTGGACCTGCCCGGCCGACATCGCCGACCAGTACCCCTACATCGGCGAGGAGGTCCCGGACTTCACCTACGGCGAGCTTCAGGCCGAGATGGACATGATCAACCGCGCCTACATCGAGGTCATGATGGAGGGCGACGCCGACGGCCGCGTCTTCACCTTCCCGATCCCGACATACAACATGACCAGGGACTTCGACTGGGAGAGCCCCAACGCGAAGCTCCTGTTCGAGATGACCGCCAAGTACGGCCTGCCCTACTTCCAGAACTTCATCAACTCCGAACTCGACCCGGGCATGATCCGCTCCATGTGCTGCCGCCTCCAGCTCGACCTGCGCGAGCTGCTCGCCCGCGGCAACGGCCTGTTCGGCTCGGCCGAGCTGACCGGCTCGCTCGGCGTCGTCACCATCAACATGGCACGCCTGGGCTATGTGCACGCCGGCGACCGTGGCGGCCTGTACGCCGCGCTCGACCGCCTCATGGACCTCGCCAAGTCGACGCTCGAGAAGAAGCGCGTGGCCGTCCAGCGCTTCATGGACTGCGGCCTGTACCCGTACACCAAGCGCTATCTCGGCCACCTGAACAACCACTTCTCCACGATCGGCGTCAACGGCATCAACGAAATGATCCGCAACTTTACCCGCGACGCCCACGACATCGTCTCGCCCGAGGGCCACGCCTTCGCCGCCGAGGTTCTCGACCACGTGCGCGAGCGCCTCGTCGCCTACCAGGAGGAGACCGGCAACCTCTACAACCTCGAGGCCACCCCGGCCGAGGGCACCACGTACCGTTTCGCCAAGGAGGACGCCAAGCGCTTCGAGGGCATCCTCCAGGCCGGCACCCCGGACCAGCCCTACTACACGAACTCCTCGCAGCTGCCCGTCGGCTACACCGACGACGCCTTCGAGGCGCTCGAGAAGCAGTGGGACCTGCAGTCCAAGTACACCGGCGGCACCGTGCTCCATCTGTACATGAACGAGCGGATGAGCTCGGGCGAGGCCTGCGCGAAGCTCGTGCGCCGCGCCCTGACGAACTTCCACCTGCCCTACATCACGATCACGCCCACCTTCTCGATCTGCCCGACCCACGGCTACCTCGCCGGCGAGCACTTCACCTGCCCGCATTGCGCCGAGGAGCATCCGGAGGCCGAGCCGCAGGCCTGCGAGGTGTGGACGCGCGTGATGGGCTACTTCCGCCCCGTCCAGTCCTTCAACATCGGCAAGAAGGGCGAGTACGCCGAGCGTGTCATGTTCACCGAGGGCGCCCTCGGCTCCGGTTCCGTGAGGGCCGGTTCCGTGAAGGCCGGCTTCGGCACGGCGAGCGCAGAGAACGCGGAGGCCGAGAAGCTCGACGCCGTCGTCCTGTCCTGACCTGCGATGGAACGCACCGCGTCCGGGGCCGACGCCCTGGCCGTCGCCGGCTTCGTGCCGCTGTCCACGGTCGACTGGCCGGACAAGCTCGTGGCCACGGTTTTTCTTCAGGGCTGCCCGTGGCGCTGCCCGTACTGCCAGAACCACGAGATTCTCGATCCGCGCGCACCCGGGCGGGTGCCGTGGGGCCATGTGACGGCTCTCCTTGAGCGCCGCGTGGGGCTGCTCGACGGCGTCGTCTTCTCGGGAGGGGAGGCGCTGCGCCAGGAGGCGCTCGCGGCGGCGATGGGCCAGGCGCGGGCGCTGGGGTTCGAGCTCGGCCTGCACACGGGTGGCGCCTATCCGCGTCGCTTCGCCGAGGTCCTGCCCCTGCTGGATTGGGTCGGCCTGGACATCAAGGCCCTGCCCGAGGACTACCGTGCTGCTGCCGGGCACGACGCCGGAGCGAAGGCCTACGAAAGCCTGGACCTTCTGCTTGCCGAGGCCGCCGGGCGAGCCCTGGACTACGAGGTGAGGACGACGGTTTACCCGCACTCGCCTGCGGCCGAGCGTTTCGAGGATCTTCTGGCGGCCCTGCGCTCGCGAGGGGTCCGGAGCTTCGCCTTGCAGGAGGCGCGGGTGACCGGCACGGACGAGGTCTTCCAGGCGATGGCCGAGCGCTGGGATGCCCGGGCCTGGCGGGAGCGCTTCAGGGAGCTGGCGAGCGCGGCGCGTTCGGCGGGCTTCGACCGCGTCGAAATACGGGAAGCGCAATCTGCGACCTGAGCAACTGGATGGTCGGGCTGTGGTGAGATTCCTGCGGCTCGGAGCGCCGGGAAGGGCCGTTGTTCCCAGTTTCGGCCCTTGCGGATGCGTATGCTAGGGCGCTGTGACCATCGTTGTCGATGCGCACGGGAACCGGCTGTGGCTGGCCGGGTGCCGCGAAGGTGCGGAACTTGGGCTTAAGTCCCATTTGTGCTGGTTCTGAGTGTGCATGTCGATGTGCAAAGTTAAGTAATTTAGGGGAAACGCTCCCGATTGTCCGAAAACCCCAGCGGGCCCGGGAGATAATTGGAAGCGAGGCGCACAGGGTTGGGACTTGGAGGCGTCTCGCGAAGGAAGTGTCATTGAAATGGCTACTCGTAGGAATGCGTGGCGAATGAACGTTCCGGCAACTGCCGTTGCCGGGGCAGTTTCCGCACTGATCTTGGCTGCGTGCTACCGCTCGGCAGTCCGCTGGTTCACGCTCAAGGACCTTGTCGGCAACTCCGACTCCCCTGCCGTCGACCTCGGCTTCCCCTGGTGGGCCCTGATCGCCGGCGCCACCGTTCTGGCGGCTTCGCTCTTCATCTGGAAGGCCGGCTACGGCAGCGTGTGCCGCTCCATGGTCGAGGGGCTTGGCCTGTTCGCGGCCCGCAAGGCTCGCGAGTTCGGAGTGAAGGCCGAGTACCAGCGCCGCATCGGCGCCATGAAGCGCGACGGCGGGGGCCACATCGGCCGCGCCGGCCGCTACGCCCGCATCGCCGTGTACCTCAAGGATCTGGCGCGCCGCCTCGG
>CACYEE010000001.1 GCA_902773415.1 uncultured Actinomyces sp. | reverse complement strand
GCCGCAGCTCTCGCGGCCGCAACCGCCGCCGCCAACGACGGCCGTTTCCAGCTCCTCGCCGTCACCGCCTGCCCCACCGGCATCGCCCACACATACATGGCAGCCGAAGGCCTCGAACTTCAGGCCAAGAAGATGGGCCTGCGCCTGAAGGCCGAAACCAACGGCTCGGGCGGCGCGAAGAACGTGCTCACCGCGGCCGAAATCGCCGACGCCGACGGCATCATCATCGCCGCCGACAAGAACGTGGAAACCGCGCGCTTCGACGGCAAGCCCGTGCTGTTCGCGAAGGTCGCCGACGGCATCAACAAGCCCGAAGAACTCATCAGCAAGGTGATGAACGGCCAGGTGCCCGTCTACCATCACGTCGGCGGCGGCGCGGCCGTCGACGACTCCGCCGAGGGCGAATCCCTTGGACGCCAGGTCTACAAGCACCTCATGGAAGGCGTCTCCCACATGCTGCCCTTCGTGGTGGCCGGCGGCATCTTCATCGCCCTCGCCTTCCTCATCGACGGCCTCGCGGGCGTCCCCCAGGACGGCGACTTCGGCACCGGCACCCCGGTCTCCGCGTGGTTCAAGAACATCGGCGGCGTCGCCTTCGGCTTCATGCTTCCGATTCTCGCCGGCTTCATCGCCCGTTCGATCGCCGACCGCCCCGGCCTGCTCGTCGGCTTCGTCGGAGGCGCGCTCGCGGCTTCCGGCAACACCTTCGCCTCCCCTGGCGGCGGCGACGTCTCCGCCGGATTCCTCGGCGCCCTCCTCGCCGGCTTCGCCGGCGGCTACTTCATGAAGTGGTTCGCGGGGGTGTGCGACAAGATCGTTCCCGCCTCCCTCGAAGGCATGAAGCCGATGCTCATCTACCCGCTCGTCGGCCTGGGCGTCGTGGCGCTCGTGATGTGCGCCGTGAACCCGGTGATGGGCGCGATCAACACCGGCATCGCGAACTTCCTCGATTCGCTGGGCGACGCGAAGATTCTTCTGGGCATCCTGCTTGGAGGCATGATGGCAATCGACATGGGCGGCCCCATCAACAAGGCGGCGTACCTGTTCGGCGTCGCCTCCCTTGAGACCGGCAACTACGACATGATGGCGGCCGTGATGATCGGCGGCATGGTGCCCCCGCTCGCAATCGCCCTCGGCACCACTTTCTTCAAGAGCCTGTGGAGCGAGTCGGAGCTCAAGGCCGGCCCGGTCAACTACATCATGGGCCTGTCCTTCATCACGGAGGGCGCGATTCCCTACGCCGCAGCCGATCCGCTGCGCGTGATTCCCGCCTGCGTGGCCGGCTCGGCCACCGCCGGCGCCCTCTCGATGGCCTTCGGCTGCACGCTCATGGCACCCCACGGCGGCATCTTCGTGGTGCCGACGATCGGCCATCCGCTCATGTACCTTGTGGCCTTGGCCATCGGCTCGGCCGTGGGCATGGCTCTGCTCGTCGTGCTCAAGAAGACCCGCAAGGACGCCCCTGCGGAGGCCTGAGCGCCGCGGCCGTCCGAGCGAAACACCCGCTGGCGGGGCGTATCACAGGGGTCTGACCCCCGTGATAAGCCCCGCCAAAGCATCTCGACGCCGAGACGATACACCGCCCCCCATGTTTTTCATGCCACAGGCGAACATGCCATTTGCTCGAACGACCCTGAATATAATGGGTACCGATGCCGCTCATCGACGAGCCTCATCGAACCGGCTCACGCCACAAGGCACGGAAGCATCGCCGCTTCCCGCATGAAAGGAAAACATATGGTTACCCAGACTGCAACCCTCAACGATCCCGAAGGATTCCACATGCGCCCGGCAGGCGTTTTCGCCTCCAAGATGGCCTCCTTCGAATCCTCCGTGAAGCTCTCCGCCGGCGGCAAGGACGTCGATGGCAAGTCCCTCATGCAGATCATGAGCTGCGGCTGGAAGTGCGGCACCGAAATCGAAGTGACCTGCGAAGGCCCGGACGAGGCCGATGCCCTCGCCGCCGCCGTCGAAGGCATCGAGGCAGTCGCCTGACGGCAACCCCGCGACACGGATGCCGGGGCCTGGCTTCGGCCGGCCCCGGCATTGCCATGCCCCGCGCCTTGCAAGGCGTCCGGTGATTGGCGACGACGACGTCGCCCCCTCGCCGCATCCGAAAACCCGGCTGTCGTCGCAGCCCAAGCCGCAGCCTCAACATCCCCTTCCCGAACGGTGAACACATGGCACCGTAGCCATGCGCGCGCCGCTCCGTCGCACAGTCGGAGCACCCATCACCCCACCTCTAGGAGCAAACTCATATGGTTATTCTCAAGGGCGCAAACGTCTCCCCCGGCATCGGCATCGGCCGCATCGTCGTCATCGAAGAACCCGACCTCAGCTACGAGCCGAAGCCGGTTGAGGACGTCGAAGCCGAAAAGGCCCGCCTGACCGACGCCATCAACGACTACGTCGAGTTCACCAAGGCCCAGGCCGAGCAGATGAAGGAATCCGTCGGCGAGAAGGAAGCCGAGATTCTCATGGGCCACGTGCTCATGATTTCCGACCCGTACATGCAGGGCGAAATGACGAAGCTCGTCGAAGCCCGCACCTGCGCCGAGGATGCCCTGACCCAGATTTGCGAACAGTTCGCCATGATGTTCGAGGCCTCCGGCGACGAGCTGACGATGGCCCGCGCCGCAGACGTGCGCGACATCCGCTCCGGCGTTCTCGCCGAGCTGCTCAACAAGCGCACCGTCTCCATTTCTTCCCTCCCCCAGCGCTCCGTCATCGTCACCCGCGAGCTCACCCCGTCCATGACGGCCGAAATCAACCGCGAGAACGTCGTCGCCATCATCACCGAGACCGGCGGCGTCACCTCCCACTCGGCGATTCTCGCGCGCGCCCTCGAAATCCCGGCAGTCATGGCCGTGGCCGACGCCTGCACCTCCCTGCCGCCAGAAACCCTCGTCATCGTCAACGGCTCGGCCGGCACCGTCACCACCGATCCCGACGAGGCGACGATGGAAGCCGCGAAGAACGAGCGCGAGCTGTTCCGCCAGGAGCAGGCCGACCTCAAGAAGTTCATCGGCAACAAGACCGTCACGGCCGACGACAAGGAACTCCTCCTCGTGGCCAACATCGGCAACGCCGAGCAGGCGCAGGACGCCCTTGAGCGCGACGCCGAAGGCGTGGGCCTGTTCCGTTCGGAGTTCCTCTTCATCGAAAACGACGAGATGCCCACCGAGGACCAGCAGTTCGAGGCCTACAAGAAGGCCGCGGTCACGATGAAGGGCAAGCCCGTCATCATCCGAACCCTCGACATTGGCGGCGACAAGGAAATCCCCTACCTCGGCATGGAGAAGGAGGAGAACCCCTTCCTTGGCTTCCGCGCCATCCGCTACTGCCTCCAGCGCGAGGACGTCTACCGCACCCAGCTGCGCGCCCTCCTGCGCGCCGCCGCTTACGGCGACATCCACATCATGGTGCCGCTTGTGACCTGCGTCGACGAGATTCGCGAGGTCAAGGCCCTCGTCAAGCGCTACGCCGCCGAGTTCGAGCGCGAAGGCGTCAAGTGCAACCCGAACGTCGAGGTCGGAATCATGATCGAGACGCCGGCCGCCGCCGTCATGGCCGACGCCCTGGCCGAAGAGGCCGACTTCTTCTCCATCGGCACGAACGACCTCACCGGCTACACGATGGCCTGCGACCGCGGCAACGACTCGGTGCGCTACCTGTACTCGACGTACAACCCGGCGGTGCTGCGCTCTATCCGCAACGTCATCCAGGCCGGCAACGACAAGGGCATCATGGTCGGCATGTGCGGCGAGGCCGCTGCCGATCCGCTGCTCATCCCTCTGTGGATTGCCTTCGGCCTTGGCGAATACTCCGTGTCCGCCACCTCCATCTTGCGCACGCGCAAGGAAATCTACGGCTGGACCGTCGACGAAGCGAAGACCCTTGCCGACAAGGTCATGAAGCTGACGACGGAGACCGAGATTCACGACGCTCTCGTCGAAGCCATCGAAGTCCGAGAGAAGGCTGCGGAGTAAGACCCGGATATCGCGGCGTGGGGCGCGAAGCGCCCCGCGCTTTTGCCTCGGGAAGACAGGGCGCTGGCTTGGCAATTGCCTGGCCTGTCCTGGACAGCCTGTTCCCAGGCTCAAGCGTCGAATGCTTCCTTTCAGGGGCTGTCCAGAAGGATGCGTGGAGCTGGCTGGGGCGGGGATCGGAACGGCGTTCCGATCCCCGCCCCAGCCGTTTTGTGCAGGTCGGAAAGTCGAGTGTCGGATCGGGGACAGTCCCCCTTTCGCCAAAGCGTATCAATGGGGTCAGACCCCATTGATACGCCGAAATCACTGTCCCTGGCCCCGACCATGACGGTTGTCATGGTCCCGCGCTCGCCAAACGAGGGCAAAGCAATGACAATCCTCATGGGGCGCGAGCCGTCGCACGCGAGGACAATGGAAGCAGCCCCTCGGCCCGGCAAAACAGGAGCTGCACATGCCCGCCCCCATCGTGAACGTCTCGAAGCTCGTCAAACGGTACGACGAACTCCTCGCGCTCGACCATTTCAACCTCGGAATCGAGCACGGCGAAGTCTTTGGCCTCCTCGGCCCCAACGGTTCGGGCAAGACCACCGCGATCAACTGCATCCTCCAGCTGCTTCGCTACGACAAGGGCGAGATCTCCCTCTTCGGCGAACCCATGACGCCCACCCGCTACGACCTCAAACGCCGCATCGGCGTCGTGCCGCAGGACGTGGCCGTCTTCGAGGAGCTGAGCGTCGCCGAAAACATCGACTACTTCTGCGGCCTCTACGTCAAAGACCGCTCCCGCCGACGTTCCCTCGTCGCCGACGCGATCGACTTCACCGGACTGGGAGAATACGTCAGGTTCCGCCCCGGCAAGCTCTCCGGCGGCCTCAAGCGCCGGCTCAACATCGCCTGCGGAATCGCCCACCGGCCCGAGCTCGTCTTCTTCGACGAACCCACGGTCGCCGTCGACCCGCAAAGCCGCAACGCGATTCTCGAAGGCATCCTCGAACTCAACCGGGACGGCTCCACCGTGGTCTACACCTCGCATTACATGGAGGAAGTGGAGCAGATTTGCAGCCGCATCATGATCATGGACCGCGGCGCAGAACTCGCCACGGGCACGAAGGACGAGCTTGTGCGCATGGTAAGCACGGGCGAAAAGATCGAGATCGAGATTCCCGAGCTGTCCGCCCAGGCCCTCGCCGAAATCGAAGCGCTCCCCGCCGTGCGCCGGGCGCGCCACGAAAGCGAACGGCTCGCCCTGCTGTGCTCGGCCGGTCCGCACAACCTCGCCGATGTCCTTCAGGCGCTGACCGCACGCGGCGTCGACTTCGGCAAGGTCTACAGCGAACCGCCCACGCTCAACGACGTCTTCCTCGAGATCACCGGCAAGGAACTGAGGGACTAGCCATGCTTCGCGACATCGTCCACACTGCCCGCTACACGGCGGCCAGCCTCCTGCGGGAGAAGGACATCATCATCTGGGTCTTTCTCTTTCCGCTTATCCTCTCCACGCTCTTCCAGGTCATGTTCTCCGGCATCGAAAACAACGCCGCCGCGGCCATCACGCCCATCAGCGTGGCGATCGTGGACAAGTCGGGCGGGACGCAGGCGGGCGCAGGCGCGAAGGACGACGCCGAAGCCTTCTCTTTCCGGTCCGTCGTCGCCCGGCTTTCGCAGGCCCGGGACGGATCCGAAGCGCTGCTCGCCCCGGTCGAGGCCGACGCGGACACCGCCCGCGCGCTCGTCGCCGAAGGCAAGGTGGCCGGCATCGTGACCGTGGCCGCCGACGGCACGCCGAGCCTTGCGGTCGGCCCCGTCGAAGACAACGACATCGCGCTCGCCTGGGCGCAGACCGCGCTCGCAGACCTCGTCAGTTCCTACGCTCGTTCGCGTGCGGCCCTCGAAGCGATCGCGCAGGACAATCCGCAGGCTCTTGCGCCGCCCTCGCCTGTTCTCGACGCGCTCTCCACGCGCGAATCCTTCATCCATCCAGTCTCCCTCACGCATGCCACGGCAAACCCCTTCGTGCGCTACTACTACGCCCTGCTCGGCTTCGCCTCCTTCATGGCGGCGAACGTCTCGCTGACGGCGATGATCGGGCTGCTGCCCGCCGCCTCGCCCCTCGGGGCGCGCCGCTGGGCGAGCGGAACCGGCCGGGGCCGCCAGATCGCGGGGACCCTCGCAGCAAGCTGGCTCCTCGGTTTCCTTGCGCTTGCCGCAGCCTTCGTGTTCATCCGCGTCGTCCTCGGCATCGAGTTCGGAGGCAGGGAAGGCCTGTGCCTTGCCGGAATCGCCGTCGCTTCGCTCATGTCCGTTTTTATCGGCTCCGCAATCGCAGCCCTGCCGCGCATTCCCACGAACGCAAAGAGCGGCATCCTGACCGCCATCACCTGTTTCCTCGCCCTCTTCGCTGGCCTGTACGGCACGCCGGCCATGCATCTTGCCGATTCCGTCGCCGAATCGGCTCCGTGGCTTGCTGCGGCGAACCCCGTCAAGCAGGTTGCCGACATGTTCTATGCGCTCTACGTCTACACGGACCTCGCGCCCTTCCTCCGTTCCCTCGTCCTTGTAGCGGCCAGCGGCGCGCTTGCGGCGCTCGCCACCGCGTTCCTTGCCAGGAGGCCCGGCCATGCACGTCTATAAGGCAGCGCTCCGCGCCTTTTTCCGGCACCCGGCCTACCTCGCGATCTACGTCGGACTGGTCTCGCTCATGGGACTGTTCCTCGGCAACGCCGTGGGCGCAGCCGAAGGCGGGAACGCCGAACTCGCGTCGACGAGTATCGCCCTCGTCAATCGCGACGCCGATGCCGCCGCGCAGGGCGGCGAGGAAACGTCCGGGCAGGGCGACGGGAAGCCGCACACGCAAGACGGCGGAGTTTCGGACTCGCACGATGGAGCGACGACGGCAGGGAAGGGCGCCGGCGCTCTTTCGGCAGGCCTCGAGGAATACCTGGCCTCGGCCGGAACAGTGACGCGCATCGAGGATTCGCAGCGTGCCATGCAGGACGCGCTCATGAGCGAAGACGCCATGACCGTCGTCATCATGCCCGAAGGATTCACCGAAGATTTCCTCGCTGCGGTGCGTGCCGGAGCGGACGCGGCCCCTGCTTCCGGCGTTCGCGAGGCCGCTCCCCGCATCGAGACGGCCGCGTCCTTCGTCAGCGGAGCGGAGCAGGTTGTCGAATCCCGCATCGACGAATACCTGGGCATGGCGCGCCTGTTCGCTCTCTCCGAGCCCGATGCCGGCCCCGAACGGATTGCGGAACTTGCCGCCCGGGCCGTCGCCGATTCGATGCCGGTAGCCTTCATCGACGGCGACGGCGCGGCGAATCCGAGCGCGGCGCTTCGCGCCTACCTCGAGTTCGCCCCCTATCCGCTCACGCTCGCAATCGGCGTGCTCAGCGCGATCATCGTTGCGGCGTTCCGCCGCCGGGACATTCGCAGCCGCAACACGGCCTCTCCGTGGCGTCCCATGTCGATCCATGCGGCTCTGGCCGGCGCTTGCCTGACGGTCGCGACGCTCACGTGGGCTGTCGTGCTCGCCGTGGGCGCAGCCGTGTTCCGCGCAGGCCTTGCCGCGGTCGGATGGCCGGCCTTCCTCGCGAGCGCCGCGGCGCTCTACGCCTTCTGCCTCGTGCCTCTGGCTCTCGGCTTTGCCGTCGGGCTTTTCGCTTCGTCCGAGGCGCTCGTCAACGGCATCGTCAACATTTTCGGACTCGTCTCTTCCTTCCTGTCGGGGGCGTGGGCGCCGCTGGAGACGGCGGGGGAGCCGATTGTCACGATTTCGCATTTCGTGCCCGCCTACTACTGCATGGAGGCCCTGGATGCGGCCCAATCCCGCGGCGGCCCCGATTGGGGCGCGCTTGGCGCGAATATCGGTGTCATCTGCCTGTTCGCAGCCGCCATTCTCGCCGTCGGCCTGGCCG